>CAZDIQ010000123.1:0-4219 GCA_964505525.1 uncultured Acidimicrobiaceae bacterium
TGATCTTCGGGAACGAGGAGATCGAGTATCTCGGGGTCACGACGGCGCAGTACTTCGCCCCATCAATGGCAGTGTTCGCCGCGGTATCGGCCACCTACACGAACCTCGCCGTCGGCACCGCCTACCAACGCGACCAGGGCATTCTCAAGCGGATGAAGGGCACGCCCCTCCCTCCGTGGATCTACATGGCTGGCAAGGTGGCGAGCTCCGTGATGGTCGCCTTCGTGGCCGTTTCGATCCTCATGACCATCGGCGTCCTGTTCTACGGTGTCAAGATCTACGCCAGAACCCTCCCGGCGGCGACCATCACATTCATCGTCGGTGTGGCCTGCTTTGCGGCCCTCGGTCTGATGGTGGCTGCGCTCGTGTCGTCGGGGGAGTCAGCCACGGCGGTCACCAATGCAACCCTGCTGCCCCTTGCGTTCATATCGGGCATCTTCCTCCCACCCTCGGAGAATGCACCGGCATGGATCGGCGTCGTGGCGAACTTCTTCCCGCTCAAACACTTCGCGGAACCGTTCGTTGCGGCATTCAACCCCCAGTTCACGGGCGCCCAATTCTGGTGGGGGAGCATCCTGTATCTGGCGGTGTGGGGTGTCGTCGGAATCGTCATTGCTCTGCGATACTTCAAGTGGGAGTCGTCGCCGGGTGGGTCACGACGATCCCGCAAGAGCAAGCGAGCATCGGCGACAGCATGAGTCACCTTGTCATCCGGGGTATCGATACAGCGGACACGTCCAGGGTCAACGAGATCTACAACATGTACATCGTCGGGAGTCACGTGTCGTTCGACACCGAGGCGTGGACCGACGAGGTACGCGGCCGCTGGCTCGCCCAGATCCAGGAGAATGGCTATCCCGTTCTCGTCGCCGAAATCGATGGTCTCGTCGTCGGCGCGGCGTGGGCGGGCCACTGGCGCGACAAGGCGGCGTATGCCGATTCGGTCGAGACGACCGTCGTGTTCGATTCCGACTACACGGGAGCCGGCACGGGGACTGTCCTCTATGCGGCCCTGCTCGAGGAGCTGCGCACGAGGGGATTCCACAGGGCATACGCGATCATCGCCCTGCCGAACGACGCATCGATCGCGCTGCACAAGAAGCTCGGCTACACGGAGATCGGCGTGCTCGACGAAGCGGGGTTCAAGGACGACCAGTACGTGTCGACCATGCTCATGCAACGCAAGCTCGAGCACCCGGTCTAGACGTCCGACGACACTCCGAGCAGACGCTCCCGCCGGATCGACTTCGCACCCGATGCGAGCAGAGCGAATGCGATCAGCCACGCCACCAGACCGGCAACCCCGGCGGAGATGACCGGGCTGTACAGCAGACCGGACGCAACGACGTAGCTCATGAGGATGACCGGCAATGTCACGAGGCTCGACGCCTGATGCGCCGATGCCGCGCTCTTGACCCGTGCCGAGAGGCGGAGGATGAGCGACAGGGCAATGGCGATGAACGGCGGAACGACCCAAAGGACGAGGAGCAGCCATCCTGCGGTTGGGAAGAACCATCGACCGATCTGCGTCCCGACGATCAGATTCACGACGAGCGAGTACAGGGCGAACCCGATGATGCCGGCGGCATATCCGGGTATGAGGCTTGCAATGAGTTTGCCGAGATAGATCTCCTGGACCGTGAGCGGGGAGTGTGCGAGGTACTCACCCGTCCCACGTTCGCGTTCACCGACGATCGAGTTGGCACCCACGGCCGACGACACCGTCAGCGGGACGATGATGGCGATCGGCGCAAGGAGATAGACCGCAAAGGCGTACGACGCACGGGTCGCCGGGTTGTCGCCCTGGATGTTCGATTGGATCGCATCCGGGAGCGTCCCGATGATGCTGCCGATCTGGGTGATGGCACTCGTCTCCTGCACGAACGACATGGCACCCAGCAGGATCGCAGGGAGGATGATGAAGAACATGCCAGACAAGATGACGAGAGGGATCCAGTAGTCCCGCGACTTCACGAGTCGGAACAGGTCGGCCTTGACGACCGCCTTGACCATCGAGCGTCTCATGCGCCCCCCTCCCGATGTACACGCTGCATCTCGAAGTAGAGATCCTCGAGGGTCGGTGAGAGCGGTTCGACCCTGATCGGGCGGACACCTCGCTTGACGAGTTCGACGACGATGTCACCGATGCGGTCGGTCGAGTCGAGTGTCACCCTCGCCGCGCCCGTGTACTCGATCGACAGCACCCCGTCGAGCGACGCAATGATGTCGAGCCCTTCTCGTTCCTCCGCGTCGATGATGACGATCGGGTTCTCCATGTATGAGCGGGTGAGATCCTGTGGTCGACCCGCTGCGCGGACCGTCCCGTTGTCCATGAGGACGACCTGATCCGCGATCCCCTCGGCCTCGTGGAGGAGGTGGGTGCACATCACGATGGTCCGGCCCCTGCCAGCCATCTCCTTGATCAGCTCGAGCACCGCCCGTGCCGACTCGGGGTCGAGCCCGGCGGTCGGTTCGTCGAGCATGAGCACCTCGGGGTCGTGGACGACGGCCCTCGCGAGGGCGAGGCGGGTGCGCATGCCGGTCGAGTAGCCACCGACCTCCTGCTTGAGGGCGTGATCGATCCCGAATCTCTCCGCTGCGGCACGGGCGTTCTCTTCGGTGCTCTCGAAGATCGTCGCGGCGAACTGGAGGTTCTCCCAGCCGGTGAGTTGGTCGTAGAACGCAGGTTTCGGGGCGACAACCCCGACCCGTGATCGGATCTCGTCGCCGTCGTCGTTGGGCGACAGACCGAGTACCCGGATGTCACCGCTGTCGGCGAGGAGGGCTCCGCTCGTCAACCGGACGGTCGTCGTCTTGCCTGCGCCGTTGGGACCGAGCAGGACGGTGACGGACCCGTGCGGTGCGCCGAACGTGATGTCCTCGAGCGCGGTGATCTCACCGAAGGACTTGTGGACGGCGTTGAACGAGATGGCGTCGGTGGTCGATTCAGGCATCGCCATTCTCATCGGCGTGGACCGCGCTTGTCTTTACGCATACCGACACGCATCGCTCCCGGCGGAGCGCACCCGGGTACCGCAAGAACGGACTACCAGACCTTCGTCCGTTCCGCCGCGGGACGGGTCGTCGGGGCATCCTCAGGGATACCGAAGGCGTCGGCGAACGACGAAAGGTTGGCCAGAGGTCCGAGAACCCGGAACTGCGCGGGGGAATGTGGATCGCTGTTGACGATGAGTCGCATGTATTCGGGTGTCGAATTCGTCCGCCAGACCCGTGCGTAGGACAGGTAGAAACGCTGCTCGGGTGTGAGTCCGCCGATGTCGTCGCGACCCGTCTCCTCGAGCTTTCGCTGAAGCGCGGCGAAGGCAAGGGTCAGGCCGGCAAGATCGGCGATGTTCTCCCCGAGCGTGAGGTCACCGTTCACAAAGAGACCATCCTCGATCTCGAACTCGGCGAACTGATCCGAGATCTGTTGTGCCCGCGCCTCGAACTCCGTGCGATCGTCCTCGGTCCACCAGTTCCGAAGGTTCCCGGTGGCGTCGTAGAGGCTGCCCTTGTCATCGAATCCGTGGGTGATCTCGTGACCGATGACCACACCGATCCCACCGAAGTTGACGGCATCGTCGGCGTCGAACGAATAGAAGGGCGGTTGGAGGATGCCTGCGGGGAAGACGATCTCGTTGCGCTCGGGCCAGTAGTAGGCGTTGACGAGGTGCGGCGGCATGAGCCATTCGTGGGGGTCGAGCGGCTTGCCGAGCGTGTTGATGTTGCGATCCGCCTCGAAACGACGGGCGGCGAGCCGGTTCCCGAGCCACGAATCGCGCGAGATGTCGAGCGACGAATAGTCACGCCACACGTCGGGGTACCCGATCTTGTAGCCGAACCCGTCGAGCTTGACCTTCGCCTGGGTCTTCGTCTCGTCGCTCATCCAGTCGACGGCCTCGATGCTGTTACCCATCTCGACGAGCAATCGGTCGACGAGGTCCTCGACCGCCGCCTTTGCCTCGGGCGGAAAGTGATCCTTGACGTAGAGCTGCCCGATCAGATGACCGATGCTGCCACCGGCAGCCGCAGCGACCCGCTTCCATCGGGCCTTCTGTTCCTTCTGACCGCCGACCTTGACACCCCAGAAGGCGAAAGCCTCGTCCTCGAACCTCTTCGGCAATCCCGATGCGGTGGCGAGCAGGAGGTGCCACGTCGCATAGGCCTTCCAATCGTCGATTGATACCTCGGTGAACATGGTGTCGAGTTCGGTGAAGAA
>CAZDIQ010000123.1:4319-5480 GCA_964505525.1 uncultured Acidimicrobiaceae bacterium
GTGTCCATGTCTTCGACGTTGAAGACCGGATCGTCGGGTGAAACGACGGGTACGAACGGTTGATCCTGCATATCTGCCCTCCCTGGTGCGCCGAAGAAACGATACCGCCGGTCGCGTCGGCAAGGGACAGTGCTCTCCGGTACAGTCTTGCAACGCACGATCGGGGTTCGAAATGGTCGCTCACGACATTGTCGAGGTGTTCCCATTCACCTCGGACGACGACGCCGCGGCCTTCCTGGGAATCCACAACGAACTCCGCCGCGAGAAGGTGTCGTACCGCGCCGAAAACACCCCTGCTGCCTACCGCGGGAAGTACGAGTCGCCTGAGCTCGAGATCCGCCACTTCCTGTGGCGTGACAATGCGGGTGTTTCCGGTGTGCTCATCACCGCGGTGTGGATCGACGGAACCAACGAGCATCTGTTGTGGTGCCAGTTCGGTGTGAAGCGGGATCAGCGCCGCAAGGGAATCGGTAGCGCTCTCCTCGGCAAGGCCCGTGAGGTGGCCAAGGAGGGTGGTCGCACCCTGATCAGCTTCGACTCCATCAGCACCGTGCCTGCTGGCCACGCATTCGCCGAGGCGGTCGGTGCCGACATCGGCATCCGCGAGGCCGTGAACACGGTCGCCACCGCAGACATCGACCGCTCGATGCTCGAGGAATGGCGTTCCGCCGGTGCGGGTCGTGCACCCGGGTACGACATCCTGGTCTGGGATGATCCGTATCCCGAGGAGTTCCACGAGGACATTGCTCGTCTGTTCGTGATGGGTGACGAGGACATGCCGTTCGATGACCTCGACATCGAACCGTCGCTGTGGACCGCGGAGATGGTCGCCGACCGGCTCGACAAGGAGCGCGACATCCTCGAGCCGACGACTGCGGTTGCACGCCACACGGAGAGTGGCCGCCTCGTGGGGTTCTCAGGGATCGTCGTCAATAACAACGACAGGGCAACGTTGTACACGACCCTGACGGTGGTCGACCGTGAACACCGTGGCTTTGCGCTGGGGAAATGGATCAAGGCAGCCGTGATCCTCCGCGCCATGGACAGAACCCCCGAAGCGGTCCGCCTGACAACCGAGAACGCCGCCTCAAACGCCCCGATGCTCGGCATCAACGACGCCATCGGCTTCAAGAAAGAATTCGAACTGCTGTCGTATCAGGT
>CAZDIQ010000124.1:0-5456 GCA_964505525.1 uncultured Acidimicrobiaceae bacterium
CTTGCCACTTGTGCTTGGTGCGTCCTATGCTGAGGAGGCCTTTACGGGCCGCATCTGCGCGCTCAGAGGCAATCTGTACTTTCCAAGGAGACCAACCCTTACATGCCCAACGACAACGACCGAGACCTCACTGCCGCCGGTGAGGACCCCGAAGCCGTGACGGAAATCACCGCAACGGCACCCGAGGCCGACACAACCGACACACCGGACACACCCGACACACCTGACACGGCGCACGACATCGTGTCCGAGGTGGCAGAAGTCGCTTCAACCGAGGCCCCGGAAGCAGACGAACCCGACGTCACGCTGGCAGAGACCGGTGCCACCGATGTACCGGAAGCGTCCGACGATGCAACCGTCGAGTCCGTCGTCGACGAGCATTCCTACGAGTCCGACATCGCAGCGTCCGACGACGAGGATGAGGCTCCGCGTCGACGTCCCCGCGGCGACAGGCCCGCCATCAGCGCCCCGAAGACGATCGGCGATGTCGCAGATGACCTGTCAGCCGACGATTTCGCAGCGGCCGTCGAGCAAACGGTCTTTGAGTTCAAAGAAGGCGACATCGTCGCCGGTACGGTCGTCAGGGTGGATCCGGACGAGGTATTCGTCGACATCGGATACAAGTCCGAAGGTGTCATCCCACCGAACGAGTTGTCGGTTCGCAACAATGCCAATCCGGACGAAATCGTCAAAGTCGGCGATGCCATCGAAGCGCTCGTTCTCCAGAAGGAAGACGACCAGGGTCGCCTGGTTCTCTCAAAGAAGAGGGCACAGTACGAGCGGGCATGGGGGCGCATCGAGGGTGTGATGAACGAGGGCGGCACCGTCACCGGTCACGTCATCGAGGTCGTCAAGGGCGGTTTGATCGTCGACATCGGGCTCCGTGGATTCCTTCCCGCATCGCTTGTCGATCTTCGCCGCGTCCGTGATCTCCAGCCGTTCGTCGGTGAGCCGATCGAGGCGAAGGTCATCGAGCTCGACCGCAATCGGAACAACGTCGTCCTTTCCCGTCGTGCCTACCTCGAAGAGGAGCAGGCAGAACAGCGCCAGGCGTTCCTTACGGACCTGAAGGAAGGCGATGTACGACCCGGTGTCGTATCAAGTGTCGTGAACTTCGGTGCGTTCGTCGACCTTGGCGGTATGGACGGACTTGTCCATGTCTCGGAACTGTCATGGCGTCACGTGAACCACCCTGGCGAGATCGTCACGGTCGGTGACCAGGTGAAGGTCAAGGTGCTCGAGGTCGACTACGACAGGGAACGCATCTCGCTGTCGATCCGCCAAACGGCCGAAGACCCATGGGAGACCTTCGCCCGCGCGACAGACGTCGGATCGATCGTTCCCGGTGTCGTGACGAAGACCGTGCCGTTCGGCGCTTTCGTCTCCGTCGGCGACGGCGTCGAAGGTCTTGTCCACGTATCAGAGATCGCAATGCATCACGTTGAGAGCCCAGAACTTGAGCTGTCACTCGGCCAAGAAGTAACGGTAAAGGTCACCGAGATCGATGCCGACAGACGACGAGTAAGCCTGTCCATCAAGCAGGCGCTTCCTGAGTGGGAAGAGCGCTCCACATGGAGCGAAGAACAGCCAAGCCGAACTCGTCGGAGGGAATTCCAACGTGACGAAGAAGAGACAACAGAGGCCCCAGGGTTCTCAGCAGACTCATCACTCGAAGCGATTCTCGCCGAGCTCAAGGAACGAGGCATCGGACGCAGCTAGCGTTCGGATCCTTGACCCTTCTCGGGTCGGTGTGGCAACCTCTCGGAAGTGCGCGCGGGGAACCTCCTCGAATCGCGCTCGATATCTGTCTGTAAAAATCGAGAGGAATAACTGATATGGGCCGGCGCACTCTTGTTCTAGTCATCGCTGTGCTTCTGGCTGGTATCTCTGGGTTCGCCCTTTACCAGTACTTGTCATCCGTCGAGGATGACATCCGAAGCGACATTTCCGAAGTCATCGTGTATCGGGCGAACGCGCCGATACCCGCACGTACGGCCGGAGCTGACGCCCGGCCGCTCATCGTGGAAAGCACGTCTCTGCGTCAGCACGTCGTCTTCGATGGATCGGCCATTCTTTGTATCGGCGCGGCTGGTGAGAACGCCACCAAGGACCCGAACCAATACGGTTGTCCCAAGAACCCGTCCGACATCAATTCGCTGCTCGACGGCAACGTCGCATCGGGTCCGATCTCGGAAGGTCAGCTGATCACCGTCGACTCGTTCGTCTCCATCGCGGACACAGAAACCCGACTGAATGAGTCGATCGCCGAGGGCAAAGTTGCCATTTCGGTCCTGGTCGACGGATCATCCGCCAGCGGTGGGTTCATCCGGCCGGGCGACAACGTGAACATTCTGGCATCCGCCCAGGTCTCGCCGTTCGACTTCATCAAGATGGTTTCGAACGACGAACTGCGCGACCTCTTCTTCCAGGAGCTCACTGAGGAAGACACAGAGGCGCTTGAAGGGCCGGTTCCTGTCGATCCGAACGCACCACCCGCCAACCTGCTCGATGCCCTGCCGACGTCGTACTCGATCACCCAGACCATCCTGCAAGAGGTCCAGGTGCTCGCGGTCGGCGCGGACACCAGGGCAGCTCCGCTCGCAACGGGGCTCGAACCTGCAGGCGCACAGATCATCGTGTTCGAGGTGACACCACAGCAGGCCGAACTGATCGAGTACGCTTCTCAGTACACGTCAATCGCGCTGTCATTGCTGCCAGCAGAAGGTACCTACGTGCCATACGACGCACAGCCGATCGTCGTTGACGACATCTTCGGACTCCTCGACAGGATCTCCGCAGAGTTGGGACTGGTGCTGGGTGATCAGTGATACGACACGATCGATACTCGTCGTAGACACCGATGCTGCGGCAATGGAGGCAACCCTCCAGCTGCTCGACGGTCACAAGGTGTACACGGCAAGGAACGTCTCGGACGCTCAGCGAAAGCTTGTCGAAGAAGGCATCGAACTTGCGATCATTGGCCCCGGCTTCGCCCACGAAGCCGGTGTCAATGAGGCAGCGATCCTTCTCGACGTGCAGCCGAGCCTCCCTCTCGTACTCGTCACGGAGGGATACGACACCGATGTCCTGCTTTCCGCGATCCGGGTCGGCTACAAGGATGTCGTCGATGCTCCGTTGAGTCCCGACAAGGTCAAAACCATGCTCAGCCATGTCGAGCGTGTCGAAACCATGGTGAGTACCGGCGGTGCACCGAAGACCAAGATCGGCAAGGTCATCACGATCATGTCACCGAAGGGTGGCGCCGGCAAGACGATGACCACCGTCAATACCGCTCTTGGTCTTGCAGCCATGGCCGACAGCCCCGAGAGGGTCGTCATCCTGGATGCGGACCTCCAGTTCGGCGATGTCTGCATTTCGCTCCAGGTCGAGCCCCAGCACACGATTGTCGACGCGGCACGTGACATCGACAAGCTCGACGAGGCGCTTCTCGACAGCCTGCTGTCGACCCATTCCTCCGGGATGCGGGTGCTGTCGGCGCCACTGGAACCATCGCTTGCAGACGAGGTTTCGACCCAGGTTGTTGTCAAGACCATCGGCATGCTGAAGCGGATGTTCGACTATGTCATCATCGATACGGCACCGTTCCTCGATGAGCCTGTCCTGTCGATTCTCGAACGCTCGGATGCGGTGCTCTTGGTCGTGGACATGGATCTCCCCGCCGTCAAGAACGCAAAACTCGCTCTTGACACCCTTGCGCTCATCAAGTTCCCGTTCGAGAAGATCAAGCTCATCCTCAACAGGGTGAACTCGAAAGCCCGGCTGGACATCGATGAGCTCGAGCGTTCGCTCGGTCTCGAGGTCCAGGCTGCCATCGCATCGGATCGTCTCGTGCCCCGTGCGGTGAACGAAGGCGAGCCGGTGATCTCCCTCTATCCGCGGTCGCGGCCGGCACGAGATTTGCGTGCCGTCGCAGCGCTTGTGTTCGAGGGTGAACCTGCCGAAGAAGAACAAGAGACAAAGTCGCGTGGCTGGTTCCGGTGATCGGGACTGAGCTGTTGAGGAAGGATCTGCAATGAGTCTTGCTGACAGGGTGAAAGCAGCACAAGCCACCGACGACACATCGGTGGTCAAGAAGACTGAGGTCAAACAGGATCTCAGGAGAAAGCTGCACTACAAAGTTGTCGAAGGTCTCGGACCGACGCTGTACAGCGCCCAGATGTCCGATGCCGAGCTCAAGCTCCGCGTCATGGAGATGCTCGAGTGGGCGCTCGAGCAGGAGCAGTCGGTGCCTCTCGCAAGGGCCGATCGCCTTGCATTGCTCCAGGAGATCGCGGACGATGTGCTCGGTTACGGTCCCATCGATCCGTACCTCGCTGATCCGTCGGTGACAGAAGTCATGGTCAACGGACCACACAGCGTGTGGGTTGAGAAGAACGGTCGCCTGTCCAAGACCGACACGCGCTTTGTCGACGCGAATCACCTCGAACGGATCATCGAAAAGATCGTGGGCCAGGTCGGTCGACGTATCGACGAGGCGACGCCCATGGTCGATGCCCGTCTCCCTGACGGCTCTCGTGTGAATGCGATCATCCACCCGCTTGCAATCGGTGGGCCATTCGTCACCATCCGTAAGTTCGCCGTCGATCCGTTCACGGTCGAGGACCTCGTTGCCAATGGATCGATGAGTGAACAGGTTGCAGGGCTGCTCAAGCGCTGCGTCGAGGGCAAGCTCAACGTCATCGTCTCTGGTTCGACCGGTTCCGGTAAGACGACATTGCTCAACGTTCTTTCGAACTTCATCCCTGCGGACGAGCGCATCATCACGGTTGAGGATGCTGCCGAGGTGCAGCTCAACCAGACGCATGTGCTGACGCTCGAGTCTCGTCCTGCGAACCTCGAAGGCAAAGGTATGGTCTCGATTCGTGACCTCGTGCGCAACACGCTCCGTATGCGCCCCGACAGGATCATCGTCGGTGAGGTTCGTGGCGGCGAGGCACTTGACATGCTTCAGGCCATGAACACCGGTCACGATGGATCGTTGACCACGGTTCACTCCAATGCTCCACGCGACACCCTGGCCCGTATCGAGACCATGGTGCTCATGGCAGGTATGGATCTCCCGATCCGTGCCATCCGTGAACAGGTCGCCTCTGCCCTTGATCTCATCGTCCACGTCCACCGTCTGCGTGACGGGACGAGGCGGATCACCCATGTGACCGAGGTCGTCGGCATGGAGGGTGACATCATCACACTCCAGGACCTGATGCTCTTTGACTACGGCATGGGCTTCGATGACAACGGGAAGTACCGTGGCTATCTCAAGGCAACCGGTATTCGCCCGTCGTTCTCAGAGCATCTCGAAAACTACGGGATCCACCTGCCGGCGGAACTGTTCCACCCGGAACCGATGGCGCAGCGATGAAACGACTGGCCGTTTTCGCAGCAGCCTTTGTGATGCTGTTTTCGGCTGCGCCCGCATTGGCGCAGTCGTCCGA
>CAZDIQ010000125.1:0-2376 GCA_964505525.1 uncultured Acidimicrobiaceae bacterium
TCCCCAGCCCACAGAACGAGATTGTCCGGATCGCGGGGTTACGGGGAAGGGATCTTCAGTCGTGGATCTTGGATCGTGAATCTGAAGATGGACACAGATCGAACAGGACACACGCGGGGCAGCTGGGGTCGGTCTTGTGACACCAGGAACGGCCGATGTCCCAGATGGGGAAGTCGAGTTCGCCGGGTCGTTCGGGATGGAGTTTCCGTGCGACCTCGACCATGTGGTTCATGTCGTCCCTCTGCGCAAGCCCGGTTCGCAGCATCACCCGCCTGACATGGACGTCGAACGCGATGTCGGATCCCTCGAGGTCGGCCACGTGCACACCGAGATCGCGCTCGAGCAATTCCACAGCCATCGCTGCCTTCTTCTGGCTGATGCCCGCGAATGCGCGCAGCCTGTGTTGGAGCGTGACCGCAGTCGGTGAGTCCGACCAGATCGCCGCCGCATCACCCCCGTAGTCGTCGATGACCCGCCGAGCCCCGTCCACGACGAACCGCGGGGTCTGGTTCGGGAAGCGGTGGAGTTTCGGCGGCCGCGCAAACGCCGCGACAACCTCGTCCGCATGCGACGAGACGTACGCCGGACCCCATCCGTCCAATCGTTCCTTCAATCGGTATGGCAGGATCCAGGCCCGCTCGGCGGGCATCTGATAGTCGACGATCACTCCCACCAGAAACGCAAACGGATCATCCGCCAGCAAGCGGTCGGCATCCGTGTCCCTGGTGAATACCCCATTGACCCCGGTGCGCTCGTTCGCGGCCAGGGCCGCCCCGTGTTCGAGGATCGCTTGGACGAGGAAACGGTGATCGGTCACCGGGCCAGCATATTGGGAGAGGCGACCGACACCTCCCCCACGAGGCGGATATCGCGCGAGCTATATTTGACGTACCCATGGGAAGAGGCTTATCGGAGATCCCCAGGACCGTCATCTCGACGATGTGATCACAGAACTGGACGTGGTCATTGATCGAGCGCGAGGGGACCAGAGTGAACTCGGCATCTTTCCTGCGATGTACCGATCGGTCACAGCCGACATCAAGCGGGCATCCCGTGGAGGATTCTTCGACGACGGTGAGCGCCTCGAGCGCTTCGCCGTCTCGTTCGCCGACCGCTATCTCGATGCAGATCGGGAGCGTCGGGAATCACTGCAACCGACCGAATCGTGGGATGTCACGTTCAAGGCAGCGGCGGACGGACGACACCGGATGATCGCCCAGCATCTGCTCGCAGGCATGAACGCCCACATCAACCTCGACTTGGGCATCGTCGCGGCGTATGCAGCAACCGACGATCCGGAGCAACTCCGCCGGGACTTCGTCCGTGTCAACGACATCCTGTTCGCAAAGATCGACACCCTCCAGGACTCACTCAATTCGGTCTCACCACGCCTCCGTTTCGTCGACAGGATGGGCGGTCGCCTCGATGAGTTCCTGCTGTCGAAGGTGATCGGCTCGGCGAGGGACGACGCATGGGACCTCGCCATGAACATCGTCAAGGAGCCCGACAGCGCGGACACCAGAATTGCCGACAGGGACCGCTCGACGGCCCGGAAGGGTCGTGCGATCCTCGGCGGCCCGATGTATCGCAGGATCGCAACCAGAATGCTCGCAGCATCGGAGCCGAAGGACCTCCCACGCATCATCGACGCATTCACAGGATCAACACTCGAACTCGAACTGTTGCCGAAACGAACCTAGGACAGCCGATGGAACCACAAAGAAGTCAGCCGAACCCGTTCTCGATGATCGGACGTTCATTCGCATCCGGCATCGGCATTCGCCTGCGCCGATATCTCATCCCGATTCTGATAGGCCTTGCGGTTCTGGCTGTCGTGTTCTTCCTCACCATGGGCGCATCGCTGCCCGACGACGGTGAACCCATCCCGGTGTCGGGCGACGCCGCCCTGTCGCTGGCGAAGAAGGTCCAGGCATCGATCACCGATGCACCAGGGACCAAGACCGTGACGATCCAGGTGACCGAGCAGGAGGTGACCAGTTTCCTCGCAATCGCTTCCGTTCTCAGCGGTCAGATCCAGGATGCGGGAGGTACCGGAAACCTCGGCCAGATCGACATGCTCTCGTCCTCGTCGGCCGCAGACGTTGCGAAGTGGCAGGAACTCGTCGATTCCCAGGGTGGCCTCGGGGCCATTCTCACCAGGGGGCTCGATCTCGGTGTGACCATCCGCGACCCCGAGGTGCGTTTCACCCGAGATGGTGACATTGTCGTGCGCGGCTATGGGAAGGTCGGTCCGCTGAGTGTCCCGGCTCGAGCCGTCGTGACACCCCGAATCGTCGACGGCGCCCTCGAGTTCGACATCGTCGAGGGGCAGCTCGGTCGACTCCCCCTGCCGGGCGGCATGTCGAACCTCCTCGC
>CAZDIQ010000125.1:2476-5452 GCA_964505525.1 uncultured Acidimicrobiaceae bacterium
GGCCCGGGACCGGCCACGGTCCGGTGACACGAAGGCCCGTCTACATGTCTACACGAACCTTCGGTAGCGAAGCGCAAGGTCCGCCAGTCGCGCCGAGAGCAACGGCCCGATCTCGGAGTACGTGTCGGCGTAGCCGTCGAGGTGACCCTGGAAGTTGAGACCGCTGCCTGAGCACACAGCATCGTTGACAGCGCACACGTCTATCGCAAGCGGTCGGATGTGGCTTGCGATATTGACAGCGCCCAGCGATCCCGGGTTGACGATGGCCTTGTCGCCCAGTCTGAACAAACCGGTCTGGACGGTGTCGCGCGTCGGGTCGCCGAGCAGGATCACCGATTCGACCCGATCGACGGGCGGACGAGCGAGCATCGTCTTCTTGATCACCTGGGCACCCTGGGAATACCCGACGAGAACCACCCGCGATGTCGGACACGCAGTGCGCAGCGCATCAAGCTCGGCCGTGAGCGCGGCCACTCCGGTATCGACGGATCTGTCGTACTCGCCGGTGAAGAGGGCCAAGCCGAACGAGTCCGCCAGCGAGATCGCCGGGTAGTCGAGGCTGACGTCCTTGACCGTGAGACCCGCCCGCCCGACGTCGGAGACGATGCCCCTCACCACCCCACCGACCTGCTCGCCGTACCCGGTCTGCCCCGACCCCCTGGCGCCGATGACGAGGACGTCCGGGCAGTTGGCAGGTGTCGCGATCTGGAACGGCGACAGCAGGGCAACAATCAATGCAAGAGCCGGAATCATGGTCAGAGCGTACGAGCCGAATCGGGTTTACGAGCCGAAACATTGGCCCACCGCCCGGCTGCCGAACAGGGATGTCGGCACGCGACGGAATATGTGCGAGTCGACGTGCGCTGCAAACACGACGAACACCTGGGAGGACATACGCATGAGCGATTGGAACAACGGGATCATCGAGCGGTTCAGAAGCAACGGTGGCAATGTCGGCCCTCCGTTCGAGGGGGCGCCGTTGATCATCCTGCACACGACCGGTGCCAAGACCGGCAAGCAGCGCCTTGCTCCGCTCATGTCCCTGCCGAGGGACGGTCGCCTGTTCGTCGTCGCTTCGAAGGCAGGTGCCGATTCGAATCCCGACTGGCTCCACAACCTGCGGGCGAACCCCACCGTGACCGTCGAGACGGCCGACGAAACCTACCAAGCGACGGCGGTCGAGTTGGCTGAACCCGAACGGACCGAGGTGTACGCCGCCCAGGCAGCAGCTCGCCCCGCCTTCGCCGACTACCTGACCAAAACCTCAAGGGTCATCCCCGTGATCGAGCTCATCAGGGTGTAGCGCTCACGTTCTCGTCATACCCGCGAGGTAACTTGGCGGCATGACGATCGTACAAGAGCAACCCGGCCCACCCATCCCCGTCATCCGGGGCGGAGAGGTAGGCATGTGTCTGACGCGGATCCACCACAACCGTTTCACGGAGGCGGTCGGTGAACCCAGCGTGGCGTACGAAAGGTTGGCCAATCGCGGGATCGCGTTCGAAGCCGAGATCATCGCCACGATCCTCGCAGGCAAACGAGGGACCGTTGCTGTCATCAACGACCACGCCGGTGATCCGTATCAGGCGACGGCCACGGCGCTCGAGCAACGGGTGGACATTGTCATCGGCGGACGGTTCCGGAGTCCCGACGGTTCGCTTGTCGGGGCACCCGATCTCCTTGTTCTCATGGACGACGGGTACGCCCCGATCGAGGTGAAGAGCCACAGGATCCACGCAGACTCCGGTGCCCCTGTCGCCCTTGCACCGCTTGACGATCTGACACGGGCGGTCCCCGAGGACGACCTGCGGTTCCGTTCATGGCGCAAACGAGACCTGCTCCAGGTGGCTCACTACCGAAGGATTCTGTTGACGCTCGGGCATGCCTCGTCGCGGGCGGTCGGAGGAGTCATCGGGACCGATGAGCCGATCGCGTGCACGTGGGTGGATCTCGACACCGAAGATTTCCCGATCATGGATGAGGCGATCGGATGGTCGGATGCCGCCATCGATGTAATCGAGTACGGGGAGGACAACCCCGACACTCCCCTCGAAGCTCCCTGGTGGCGCGGCGAATGCCAGTCATGCGAGTGGGAGCTGCTGTGCCGTGCCCAGCTCAAGGCGGTCGACGATCCGACGCTCATTTCGGGGATCACGAGGGAAACCCGCGATCGGCTCGCCGAGCTCGGGATCACCACCGGCGCCGCGATCGCGGCACTCGATCCCGATGACGAGCGGATCGGTTCCGCATCGATCGTGTTCGATGCTCGGGTCCGCGCCTTCGGGAGCCTGATGACCCTGGAAGCACCCGCTGGCCCGATCGATGTTCCGGCTGCTCCGAGGGAGGTCGACTTCGACATCGAGACGTATGCGGGACGCATCTACCTTGCGGGTTTCCTGATCACCGAGGGCGGCCGCTCCACGTTCGACCCGATCGTCGATTGGGTGGGCACGGACGAAACCGAACTGCGCTTCGTCGGAGACATGTTCGACAGGCTCGCCTCGTACTCCGACGACGACACGGTCGTACTCCACTGGTCGGACTACGAACGGGCGCAGCTCCAGGCAGCCGCCAATCGCCACGATCTGTCGATCCGCGGATACCGCGATGTGTCCGAATGGTTCGACCGGCATGCCGTCGATCTCTACCAATGGACCAGGTCCACATTCGCATCGCCTTCGGGCTTCAGCCTCAAGGCCATCGCCCCTTTGTGCGGGTTCGGATGGCGGGATGACGACCCCGGTGGCCTCCAGTCAGAACTCTGGTACGAACTGATGCTGGCAGGCGACACGACCATGCAACAGCGACTCCTCGAATACAACGAGGACGACGTCGCCGCCCAACTAGCCATCCGCCGCTGGATCAGGACCAACGGAGCAAGGGTTCCGTGGGTCGGGAGTTGGAATTGAGCTCTCAGTGACAAGTTCTCAGTCGACAGTTGTCAGTTGACAGCTCGCGTTCCACTCTCCGCCTTCC
>CAZDIQ010000126.1:0-5308 GCA_964505525.1 uncultured Acidimicrobiaceae bacterium
GCTGTTAGTTCTTCGGGTTCGTCGAGGTCGAGGGATTCGATCCGATTGCCTCGTGTCTCGATCTTGTTCGCGCTCTTCTTGATCTCGTCGACGTCTTTGACGGCTTGGGCGAAGTGCTTGTCGAGATTCCCGACCCGTGTCGAGAGGCGACCGACATCGGTGAGCAGGACGCGGACCTCCTCCTGGATCACACCCGCCTGTTTGCGCATCTCGACGTCCCGAAGGATCCCTCGGATCGTGGTCAGGGTGGCCATGAGAGTCGTCGGTGACACGAGGTAGACCTTGTACCGCTGGCAGTCCTCGATCACGTTGGGGTGGTGGGCATGGAGCTCTGCGTACACAGCCTCGGACGGGATGAACATCAGCGCCGTCTCGGCTGTCGTTCGCATGCCATCGATTGGCTGTTTCACATACTTGTCGGCGATGTCCTTGACATGCTTGCGCGTGTCCGACGTGAGTTGCTTTGCAGCAGTCTCCCTCGAGAAGCTGTCCTCGGCCGCGAGCATCTGCTGATAGGCCGTGAGGGGGAACTTCGCATCCACCGCTATCGGCCCCGGGGGATCAGGCAGTTCGATGAGGCAGTCCACGATCTTGCCGTTCTCAAGCTTCTTCTGGTGTGTGTAGGCGAAGTTGGGCAACATCTCCTCGACGAGATCACGGAGCTGCACCTCACCGAAAGCACCGCGTGCCGGGTTGTTGTCGAGAACGTGTTGCAGGCTGACGACCTGATCGGCAAGCCCGACGATGTTCTGTTGCGCCTGGTCGATCGCCGCCAACCGGGCGGTCAGATCCCCGAGTGACTTCGCAGTCTTCTCTGCCGAGTCGGTCAGGGTCGTTCCGACGCGCTGGTTGACCTGGTCGAGCCTTGCGTTGACCTCCTTGGTCAATTCGGCCTGGGACCGCACAACGGTTTCCGAGATCGCCTGTGATGTCTGGACCTGGTTGTCGTTGACCGCCTGGAGCTGGCCCGCGAGCTGGTTCTGGGTCTGGATCATCGTCTCGACCCGCTCCTCGAGAGCCGACCGATCCTGTTGACCCTGCGGCGTGGCCTTGCGGAGCATGCCCACGATCACGATCAGCAACACCACGACGGCAATGGCGAGGAGAACAGCCAGGACCTCCATCATCGGTCTCGCCTATCAGTGGTTCTTGCCCGCGAATGGTGCAGATTCTTCATGTTCGACAGCGTAGAGGGACCGTGTGACAGATTTACGGACCCACCATCAAACGAGCACGAATCGTCCATGGAATCGGACCGGACCGCCAACGCCGAAGCAGGCGGGGGTCGGTGTCAGGACCAGCCGAGTGCCTCCACGACAGCGTCGAGTGTCGGTGCCACGGGCGTCGGAACCCCCATGTCCACGGTCGCGATGTCCGGGTCCTTCAGACCGTGGCCGGTCACCGTGCACACGATGGTCCCCTCTGGCAGATCGTCGCGGAACTTCAGAATCCCTGCAACACCAGCAGCCGAAGCGGGCTCACAGAACACGCCGTCGCGGCTGGAAAGCAGCCGGTAGGCAGCCAGGATCTCCTCGTCCGTGACGGACTCGATCCTGCCGCCCGACGAATCGCGGGCGTCTATGGCACCTTGCCAGGATGCGGGATTGCCGATGCGAATGGCTGTAGCAATCGTCTCGGGCTCGTCGAATATCTCGCCGGTGACGATCGGTGCCGCACCCGCGGCCTGGAACCCCCACATCGCGGGCGCCACATCCAACTCGGTGTAGCCCTTCCAATACGCCGTGATGTTCCCCGCATTGCCGACCGGTAGGGCGTGCACCACCGGCGCGGTCCCGAGATCGTCGACGACTTCGAAGGCTGCGGTCTTCTGTGCCTCGATGCGGTACGGGTTCACGGAGTTCACGAGCGCAACATCGTGCTGGGATGCGAGCAGCCGGACGATGCTCAAAGCGTCATCGAAGTTGCCATCGATGGGAACGATCTTCGCGCCATGTGCGTGTGCCTGGGCAAGCTTGCCCGCTGCGATCTTCCCCGCGGGAAGGACCACGATGCACTCGATCCCTGCCCGAGCCGCGTACGCTGCTGCAGAGGCGGACGTATTCCCCGTCGATGCACACGCAACGGCACGGGCTCCTTCCTCAAGTGCCTTGGAAACCGCAAGCGTCATCCCGCGGTCCTTGAACGAGCCGGTGGGGTTCATGCCCTCGAATTTCAGGAACACGTCGCGTTCGACGAGCTGTGACACAGCGGGTGCCGGTATCAGGGGCGTGCCACCCTCAAGGAGCGTGACGACGGGTGTCGCATCCGACACCGGGAGGCGGGCCCGGTGCTCCTCGATGACACCGCGCCACCTCACCATGCCGAACGCCGGGAACTCATAGACCGGAACCGGATCGAAGCACCCTGATCGTGGCGGCCACCTCGAGCACCTCGGGAATCTGGATGAGTGAGTCGAGTGCTGCTCGCTGCTTGGCCTCGGTGGCTGTGTGGGTGACCACGACAAGTGATGCCTGGGTGTCGAACCCTTCCTGCCACACCGAACGGATCGACACGTCCGACTCCCCGAATCCCGATGCGATCTTGGCGAGAACGCCTGGTTTGTCATCAACCATCAGTCGGATGTACCACTCGGTCTGGATGTCGTCGAACGAGGCGATGGCACCACGGGAGAAGCGGATCCTGGGTGCCACCTGGGCACCGGCGAGGGTTTCT
The DNA here is from genome assembly GCA_964505525.1 of uncultured Acidimicrobiaceae bacterium. Lineage (GTDB taxonomy): Bacteria > Actinomycetota > Acidimicrobiia > Spongiisociales > UBA5794 > UBA5794. The sequence continues at coordinate 2,674 of CAZDIQ010000126.1, forward strand.
CGCGCAGCATCGATGACGTCCCCGAGCACAGCCGTCGCCGTGGGATCACCGCCCGCGCCGGGACCGGCGAAGAGCAGTGAGTCGAAGGCCTTGCCCTCGATGAACACCGCGTTCGTCGCTCCCCTGATCGATGCGAGAGGGTGATCGACCGGGACAAGAGCGGGATGGACCCTGGCACTCACCCCGCTCGGCGACCGCTCGCAGACCGCAACCAGCTTGATCGTGTACCCGAACCCGTCTGCGAATGAGATGTCGTCGGCGGTGATCGACTCGATTCCCTCCCGGTAGACGTCGTCGATGCCGATCCATGTGCCGAATGCGAGCGACCCGAGAATTGCGGCCTTCGCTGCGGCGTCTGCCCCCGACACGTCGGCGGTCGGGTCCGTTTCGGCGTAGCCGAGGAGCTTGGCCTCCTCGAGCGCATCTGCATAGCTGGTACCGAAATCGGCCATCTGGGACAGGATGAAGTTCGTCGTCCCGTTGACGATGCCAAGGACTCGATCGATCGATTCGCCCGCAAGGGTCTCCGACAACGGCCGGATGATGGGGATGCCACCCCCGACGGCAGCCTCAAACAGGAAAGGGACCCCGGATTTCTCCGCCGCAGCGATCAACTCCGGACCCCGAACGGCGATCAGCTCCTTGTTGGCCGAAATGACGGGTTTGCCGCTCTCGAGGGCTGCAAGGATCAGATCACCGGCCGGGTTCTGACCGCCCATGACCTCGACGACGATGTCAACGGAGGGATCGTTCACCACTTCGAACGGGTCGTCGGTGAGCAGGCCTTCGGTGACCTCGAAGTCTCTCGATCTCGTGAGGTCCTGGACACCGATTCTCCGCACGTCGAAGACGAGGCCCGTCTTGGCCGCTATCGCTTCCGACTCTCCCACGAGTCGTCTGACGAGCGCGCCGCCGACGGTGCCAGCTCCGAGAAGACCAATGCCGATTGTTCGTTCCATCGTCTCACGACGATAGCCGAGCGCCGCGCCAGGCAATCGACGCCAATCGACCATGTGAAAGCGTCGCCATCGACGCATCGTTAGTGCTACAGGTCGGCGGGAAAAATGCCGACCGATACGAATGGGTCGATTGAACTATGCGCTGGCGGTTGCTGTTGTGCTCGTCCTCGTCGCCTCAGGAACACCTGGTGCTCTCGCGGAGGACGACGGTGGCGGCCACGCGCCGCCGACCACCGTCCCCGACACGACCACCACCACGACCACGACTATCGCTCCATCGGCCAAGGTGGCTCCCGACGAGGATCCGTCGGACACACCTCCGCCGGACGATGGCGATCCCGGTTCCGGCGAAGGTCAGGATCCCCCTGTCATCGTCAGGACACCTCCCACGAAGGTGAAGCGGTACGACGTGCTGCGGCAGCTCGTGTTCCCTGTCGTCGGGCCGACCTACTTCCATCCGAGCTTCGGTGGTTGCCGCGACAACTGCACCCGTGAACACCACGGGAACGACATCATGACCTGGTACTGGAAGGGTCTTCCCGTGGTCGCCGCTACCGATGGCACCGTCATAGAGATCGTCGACGGCGAGGGGAACGCAGGGTGCTCGATCCGGATCAAGGATCCGCAACGGTGGGAGACGCGCTACTACCACCTCAACAACGACTTCCCGGGAACCGACGATGTCGGTTTCCACTGTGGGGTCCCCGGTATCAGGGCGGGTTCCAAGGTCAAGGCGGGCCAGATCATCGGCTACATCGGCGACAGCGGCAACGCGGAAACCACTCCAGCCCACCTCCACTTCGAACTCCGCATGCCGAATGGCTACCCGGTCGACCCGTACAAGTCGCTCAAGAAGGCAGACCGCGTCACCTTTGAGTGGTTGCCGACCGATGTCTCGCTCGCCACAAGGATGATCACAGCGAATGTGGCACCCGGATCGGCACCGACCACGGTCGTCATCACTTCCGAGGAGGTCGGTCAGATCACGGCGAACGAAGCAGACTCGGTATGGCTCGATGCTCCCGTCGTCGTCATCGACCTCGCTGACCCTGTTGCCGGGTACGAGGAGATCAGGAGACTCGGATCTCGATCGGTCGTCGTCATGTCGAACCTCGAGATCGGGTGGCTCAGGGACGTGATCGCCGAAAGTGCCATGATCGTGGACTTCGTCAGGCTTCCTGAGTTCAAGGAAGAATCCGTCAAGTACATCCCTGATGCAACCGTCGCCCCCGTCATCCAACCCAACCCGATCGATCGATTCGCGACGCTCGTCTCGGGGAACACGAACGAGATCCTGAAGAGCCGCCAGAACGCGTTCCGCGAATTCGTTCTCCGCCATCAGGCCGTCGTCCTCGACTCGCAGGTCCGCGGTACCCCGAACATCGGCCACCGATCGTCCGCCACCCCGGGTAAGTATGCAGATCGCCAACTCGTGTGGTGGGCGACGGGCAACGGATGGGTCGGCACGACTGCCGACGCCGAGGTGCCTGATCGCGGCTACGCCTACGTCACCGAGCGCTTCGCAACGCCCTGGACCCTCACCTTCCTCGGATCCCTCGCCGAAACCGCCCCGATGCCAATCTGGAAGAGCAAGTAGCTTCGCAGCTCTCAGCCTTCAGCTTTCAGCTTTCAGATCTTGGCTCTTAGTTTGCTGCTTACGGCTTACGGCTCACGGC
>CAZDIQ010000127.1:0-4062 GCA_964505525.1 uncultured Acidimicrobiaceae bacterium
CCATTCTTCGCGTCCTCCCTTCAGGGGGGACGGGCGAGCTTGCGAGCCAGGGGGGGCGTGCGAGCCTGCGAGCAGGGGGAGGCACCGGGGCTTGAGTTGACCGTTCAGCAAGCGAATACAGGAGGCGAATACAGAATCGCAAGCAGCGAATACAGAATACCGAATAGCGAATACCGGACCGATGCGGGACTGTGAACTGTGAACTGTGAACTGAAAACTGATAACTGTGAACTGACGGCTGAGAGCTGAAGGCGTTCCCTGTCGCGTGGACACGTCGCTCGAGACTCTCTATAACAAAGTGTTGATGGAGACTCGTGCTGCAGAGGACTACTCGGCGTTCGTCCGTGATGGTGGCGCCCGTCTGCGGCGCGCCTTCATTGCGGCCTACGGTCCCGAGGTGGGTGCCGAGGCGACGAGCGATGCTCTTGCGTACGGTTGGGAGCATTGGGATCGGATCGGCGCGATGGACAATCCTGCTGGCTACCTGTATCGGGTCGGGCAATCGCGAGCGCGCAGGTACCGGCGCACGCCCCCTCGCCTCCCCGAGGTCGAGACCGCAACAACCCCATGGGTCGAACCCGGGCTACCGAAGGCGCTCGAAGGTCTTTCGGAACGCCAGCGCCAGGCGATCGTGCTGTGTCACGGATTCGGCTGGACCCTGGCCGAGGCCGCAGAGATCCTCGGGGTTGGTGCCTCGACCGTACAGCGGCACCTCGATCGCGGGATGGCCAAGCTGAGAAAGGGACTGGGGGTGACAGATGGACAAACGTGACCTTGAGGCGCAGCTCGCGGCGTACGCCAGACAGCTCGACGAGGCAGCGCCTGGTGTCGAGGCCCTCGCACCGACTCACGAGGATGCGGATCCTGGTTCCGTTCCTCCTGTGGTGCCTCTGGAACCCAAGCGACGGAGGGTTCCCGACTGGGCGTTTGCGGGGGCTGCGGCTGCGGTGGTCGTGGTTCTCATCGGCTCTGTCGCGGTGCTCGCAGCGCTTCGTTCGAATCCCGACGACCCCGCCGCAACCGCACCACCGAGCTCGACGACGTCAACGACCACCAGCCAGAACACACCGGGTCCTCGTCCTGAATCTCCGGCCGTACTCGTATCGGACGCTCCGGTCATCGGTTCCGAGACGGTGGAGGAAGGCGACCCGCTCCGATTCTTCACCCTCGGAGATGTCGTCGAGTCTGACGGTCAGTTCCACGCCCTGTTGGGTGTCCGGGGAGAGGCGTCCCATTTTGTACATGCTTGGTCGCAAGACGGCTCGATCTGGACCGTCGATGAGACTTCCATTGCGATCGACGGGTCAGACGGGATCCATTTGATCCGCGCGACGACCCTGCGTGAGCTGTCTGATGGCACGTGGGTCGGCTACTTCGACGCATGGGCCGACCTCGGACAATTCGGGTACCACCGATACAAGTATTGGATCCATCGAGGGACAGCCCCCGACATTGCGGGACCGTGGACCGTTGATCCCACACCGGTTCTCGAGTCCGGCGCCGACGGTGCGTGGGATGCAGGATGGGTCAGGCACGCATCCGTATTGCCGTCGGATTCGGGATGGACCATGCACTACCTCGGTGCGCCGGACTTGTCGGACGACGACGACCACGGACAGATCGGGATGGCCACGAGTGAAGACGGAATCGTGTGGTCGAAGGCTGCTGCACCCGTGCTTGTCGCGGACCCTGAATCGCGGTTCGAACGAGGTGGATTCAATCACATCCAGGTCAAGTTCATCGACGACGAGTATCTGATGAGCTTCGCGGGTGCTACGGGAGGCAACCGCGGTCTTGCAACGTCCCCCGACGGTGTCGCCTGGACCAGGGACAGCAGGAACCCTGTGCTTACGAACCTCCAGGTGCCGAGGGCAAGCATCCACGACACCGCGCTCGTCGACGACGACGGAACCATCCGCTGGTATGTGGTTGCCGGAGGGTTCGAATCGATGGCCGTATACGAACTCCGGCTCGATCTGTAGCGACCCCGGGACCCCGGTGCTACCTCGGTGGCTGGCCGTCTACCTGCTTTGCATCGATGACGCTGAACACCGCGCCGAACGGATCGGCAATGGTTGCCATCCTCCCGACCTCGCTGTCCATCGGCCCTACCAGGACCGATCCGCCTTGTGCCCTTGCTCGGTCAGCCGCGCCATCGCAGTCGTCGGTGACGAAGTAGACGGCCCAATTGGCTGGAGATCCCGGTGGGGACATCGTGGTGACATCCATCATGCCTGCATTGGAACGCCCCGCATTGGTGACGAGCGTGTATTCGAGTTCGCCGAAGTCGCTGGTGTCCGTCTCCCAGCCGAGCAGCTCCCGATAGAACGACTTCGCCGTTTCGACATCGAAACATTGCAGTTCGTTCCAGGTCATGGCTGCAGGAACATTGAAGATCTCGGCTCCGTCGTGGGTCCCGGATTCCCAGAACCCGATTGCCGCCCCGACGGGATCGACGACGAAGCTCATCCGTCCCGTGTCCCCGACCTCAAGCACCTCCATGAGGGGCGTGGCGCCGAGTTCGATTGCCTTGGCATGCACCCGGTCGACGTCGTCGACGATGACGTACGAGGTCCATACCGAGGGCATCCCACCCGCGGCGATGTCCTCGGTGATTTCACCCATGCCTGCAACGTTCTTGCCGTCGGCGTAGAACATCGTGTACGGCATGCCCTCCACGGGTCGTGCCTCCCAACCGAGCACTGCGGCGTAGAAGGCCGAAGCCGTGTCGGGGTGCGGCGATGCCAGGTCTGCCCAGCCGAAGGTCCCGTGTGCGAGTCCCATGTGCGTTCCTCCGTCTCACGCTGATCTTGCAGCGAACACTACGCCGGCACAGTGACAGAAACAGCGTCAGATGTCGTGGTTGGAAGCAGCGTTGTCCCCACCACTCGGCCCGGAGAGCGTTGGGTCTGCGACAAGCCAGTACTACCGTTGCGTCCGATGTCGAATTTCCGTCGGGGAGCCCTTCTTGTCGCGGCCGTTGCCACCATGATGGCCGGCTTTGCGGTGCCGTCGTTGGCCGAGGCCGAACCGACGGAATCGGCAACGGGGTGTGTCACCGATGCCGGGGCATACAACGCGCTACGAGCATCCCTGACCCCGACCGGCGTCATCGAGGAGGACCGCGCCTTCAACCACGACGACCCCGATGCTCCGGACAATCCGCTTGCGTTGATCGAGTTCCCCGATGAGGCAGAGATGTGGGCGAGCACGAAGGTCGGCGCGGAGGTGGATGTTCTCACGGCAGCCGTCACGCCCAATCCGGCACCAGTTCGTGGAAACCACGCAGTTTCTGCTCGCACCGACCCCGAGGTGTCCGATTCGATCGTCAGGCTCTATTGCGGGCTGTTCGATCGTGAACCCACGTCACTCGAACTTGAGTATTGGGCACGCAGATACTGGAACGGGCTACCGCTCGTAACCATTGCGGAGTCATTCACACACGCCAAGGAGTTCATCGACCGGTTCGGTGTCGTGTCCGACCGGGACCTGGTGGCGCTGCTCTACTCAGAGGTTCTCGGTCGCGAGCCGGGCGTCGGTGGGACCGACATGTTGACCGCCAAGCTTGTGTCTGGCGAACTCCACCGTGGTCAGGTCGTCGTCCAGTTCACCGAATCGGGCGAGTACGTGCACGCCACAGGCACGGCCGTCCCGCAAAAGCCGATCCTGCCGTACCCCCTGGTCGGATCGGGGCGCCGGATCCTGTACTCGATGGACGGCCAACGCGTGTGGCTGATCAATGACACCGGTGAGCTCCACAAGACCCACCAGGTGTCGGGACGACGCGGAATCCCTGATCTTGGCCGCTATCGGATCTACTCCATGTCCCGCTACGCCTATGCACCGCACGATGGCATCACGATGGAATACATGGTGAGGTTTGCACGAGGTGAATGGCCATACGGTTTCCATTCCATCCCGATCCACCCCGACGATGCTCCGTTGCAGACACCCGCACAACTCGGCACACACCGCTCCGGTGGTTGTGTCCGTCAGCTTTGGGACGACGCCCAGGCGGTCTTCGAGTGGTCGACCATCGATACAAGGGTGATTGTTTTTTAG
>CAZDIQ010000127.1:4162-5307 GCA_964505525.1 uncultured Acidimicrobiaceae bacterium
ACCTCGATGCCGGACTTTGAACCGTGAACTGAAGCTGGGAGCTGCGAGCTCCTTGAGCCACAGTCCCGATCGAAGCCTGCCGCTAAGGTGGCTCCGTGCCCTCTTCGTCCACCGTTGATGCTTATCTTGCGCGGATCGGGTTGGATCGGGCACCGGCGGTCGATCTTGAGGGGTTGACGGTCCTGCAAGCAGCGCACCTCAGTACGGTGCCATTCGAGAATCTCGATGTCCATGCGCGTACGGGCGTGAGGACAGACACCGGATGGTCATTGCCGAAGATCGTCGACCGACACAGGGGCGGATGGTGCTTCGAGAACAACGGGGCGTTCGGATGGCTGCTCGGACAGCTCGGGTTCGATGTGGAATACATGGGAGCTTTCGTGCTCCTCGATCCGCCCGACATACACCACATGAACCATCTCTGTCTCCTCGTCGAACTTGATCAGCCGTACCTGGTCGACGTCGGGTTCGGCGATGCGTTCAACCTGCCACTCCCCATCGACGGCCGGAAGCTCGACGACGGGAACGCCACATTCTCGGTCGAGTTCGACGATCCGTGGTTCACGCTGGTGGAACAGAACAAGAATGTGATCGATCTCACGCCGGCTGGTACCCCGCAGTACCGCTTCGAACGCGTTGCCCGATCCCTCACGGAATTCGACATCGAGTCCGATCTGCTCCAAGCGGGTTCACTGTTCACGGAAAAGCCGTTCGCGACCCGACTCATCGACGGTGGACCCGACCGCGTCACACTCCTTGCAGACCGATTGAAGCTCCGGGAGGGAGGAAGCTGGACAGAGACTCCTGTGACCCCCGACGAGTGGGACGCGCTCTACACGAAGTGGTTCGGTCGGTAGACCGTCCACACGGTCAGTGGTGCTTGTCAGCCTTTGGCGTGATGATCCAGGTCGTGACTGCGGTAACGACGAGGACGGCACCGAGCAGGATGTAGGCGACCATCTGGAGGTCGTCTCCGACCGGGTCGACCGCTCCGTGGGCATCTGTGGCAAGAATCAGTGCGTTCATGGAGACAATCGTACCGAGGTTCTGTCCTGTGAACCAATCTGTGTAGACGCGATTGCTGACTGTGGACTGTGGACTCTCTTGGAGAGCGCAAAGTGGACAAGCGAATCCGTCTTCCCCCT
>CAZDIQ010000128.1:0-5305 GCA_964505525.1 uncultured Acidimicrobiaceae bacterium
GGGAGGACGCGATTCTGTCCTCTGTCCTCTGTCCTCTCTCACTCTCTGTCGCGTAAACCGTGCGGCGAATACTTTCCTCAAGTACGCATGATCCAACAATGGCGCGTGTTCGGTGACACCGCCTATCGTGGGGGTTGCTCCGGAGGCACAGGGACTCGATAGATGAGAATTGCGACATACTTTGCCCTCGTCGTGCGCCGTGTATGGGCCAAGAAGGGCATCCTTTTCGGCTCGCTTCTCGGTTCGACTCTTGTCGTTGCGCTCCTCGTCGTCGTCCCGCTCTATGAGGCCTCCGTTCTCGCCGTCGACCTGAAGTTCTCCGTCGGGAATGCGCTCGACGATGAGGTTGACGTCGTGGCGTTCTCCAACATGCTGAACTACACGGCCGTCGATGGCGACACGAACCGATTGCTCGTCTCCACATCGCAAGAGGATTGGTTGCAACCCTGGTATCCCACCCAGGAGGAGCGCACCCAGACACGGGAATTCCTCGTCATCCCGTCTGGTCCGGACGCCTTCGAGGACTTCATCGCGGACGCCGCGATGTGGCGGGACGACATCGCCAAGGCGCAGGCCGATGGCGTGCCACCGGAGGAGTGGGGTCCACCTCCCTATCCGGAGCCTCCGCGCGAGCCCACACAACTCCGGATCTTCACATCGCCCGACCTACCGGACATCCTTGAGATCGTCGAGGGGGAGTACGTGTCGGATGGCGAGGTGTCCGACACGGAGTTTGCCCCGCTCAAGGTCATGATCGGTGTCGATCTCGCCAAGGTGACAGGAGCGGGAATCGGCGACACCTTCTTCATCAAACCATTCGCGGGTTTTCCCGATGTCTTCGAGTATGTCGAGGTAGCAGGCATCGTCACGGCGGCCGATCCCACCGCGAACATCTGGGGGGTCGACCGGCCGGGCTTCATGATGTATCTCGACCACGAGGTGTTCGACACGTGGTTGGCACCGGTTGACACCAACCCGACGATCGACCCATGGTTGCGCGAAACGAGGGGTTTGCCTGGCACCTCCGCAACACAGCGGTGGAGGCTCCCTCTCGACCGCGAGACGGTCGAACTCACCGAAATCGAGGAGTTCCAGAGTCACCTGATCCAATTCTCTGCCCAGCTCTCCAGGAGTTCGGAGGGCACCATCCCGTCGACGACGTTCATCACGATTCTCATCGACGCCTTCACGACCCGATCCGTCGTCGTCGGGGGTCCCATTCTCGCCATGCTCGCCCTCGTCGTGGGGGGTGCGATCTACTTCCTGGTGTACTCGGCAGCGATGACCGTCGAGCGTGAGGGATCCGAGATGGCGCTGATGAAGACCCGTGGTGCCTCCTCTTCCCAGACGGTGGGGATACATCTCGGTCAGTCCCTTGTGATCGCCACGATCGCTGCCCTGTTGGCACCGGTGGTGGCGCGATGGCTCGTGGGGTTCACAGGGCGCATTCCGCCCTTATCGACCCTGACCGGCGGAGACCCTCTCGAAGTTGCCCAGCAACGATCGGTTCTTCCGTTCATGATCGCTGGCGCCACGCTCACGTTCGTGGCCATGGGTATCGCCGTGATCCCATATGCACGACGCGGCATCCTTGCACTCCGATCCCTGGCAGCACGGCCGGGCTCCCAGTCCGTATGGCAGAAGTACAACCTCGACCTTTTCGCCATTGCGCTGTCGCTCGTGCTTCTCATCCAGCTCAGGATGAGGGGATTCATCAATCAGACGACCGGTGAGGCGACGCTCGACCCTCTGGCCGTCGTGTTTCCCGCACTCCTGCTCTTCACGGGTGCGCTGATCCTTCTGCGGGTCTTCCCGTACGTCCTCAAGTTGGTCGGGTGGATCCTGACCAAGCCTCGATCGATGGCGACCGCACTGACGGGTTGGCATCTCGGGCGCAATCCGGTTCCCTACGGACGCCTTGCCCTCCTCGTGTGGGTGACGACCGGTCTCGGTGCATTTGCGCTCACGTACGCGGCGACCCTGGAAAACTCGTACACCGACCGCGCCGAATTCGCAGCCGGCGCCGATGTGCGGATCGTTGGTGAGGAGGCCGGTTACTCATCGGTGACCGAGGGTTCTGTCGCCACCGGTGTGTTGCGCACCACAGGGGCGCCGCGGTTGTCAAGTCGCCGAGCCGAGGTGCTTGCAATCGACCCCGCCGTGTTCAGCGACGTCGTCAAATGGCGGAGCGACTTCGGTGCAGAGGACCCTGCCGAGATCTTCGGTCTGTTGCGACCCGGGGGCGTCGCTCCCGATGTGGGGATCGAGATCCCCATCGATGCGACACGCATCGAGATGGAGGGTGTGATGGTTCCACCCTCACTTGCCGAGGAGGCCGCCGACCCCAACCCCCGACCGACAGAACACCGACTCCTCATGAAGGTGATCGACGGAAGAAACCGGATGTGGACGATGACGGCGGACATCGACTTCGTGGACACCGAGTGGCGCACCGTGTCGGTCGATTTCGCAACAGCGGGCATGAATGGCTACGACGATCCTCCCCAACCACCGTTGTCGGTCCACTCGATTTGGCTTGAACGATCCGATACGAGAGACGGATTCATCATCGCCGGTGGCGAGTTCCTGTACACCGACATCCGGGCGGTAGGACCCTCCTCCTCGGTGGACCTCGACATGTCCGAGATGACTGCCACGAACGAGCTCATCGTTGCCGGGGCATCGGCATCTGATGCGCTGACCGCCCGATACGAGGAGCTTCCGCCCGGCCAAGCGCCGCCAACGCAGGCAGAGCTCGATGCCTCGCCGCTCAAGAGGGAGGGACCCGCCGTGGAATGGCGGTTGCCATCGCATCGAACCCGCGCAAACCCGACCGTGCCCCATTTGCGACGGATTCCTGCGGATCTGTACGTGCTCATCGACCACGAGGTCGGTGCGTACTCGGGTCTCAATGTCGGTGACAGTTCGACTTACACGATCGGATCCGAGGTGCTCGGCGGTGAGTTGGTCGGTTACGTCGACAAGATTCCCACGGCCACGGATGCGAGACGCGAAGGGCTCATGGTCGTCGACGGGATTGCACTCAACGCCTGGATCAACGGGCCAGCGACATGGTCGTTGACCGGTCCACTCGGTGCCATCGATTCACCAGGCGAACTCTGGGTTGCCACCGATGATCCGGACGCGGTCGTGAGGGTTGCAGCATCCCAGATGCCGAAAGAACCCGACCAGGTGTGGACCGTTGGTGCCGCGGAAGCATCGTTCTCATCGCGGCCGGTACAGGTCGGACTCGTCGCGATCCTGTTCGTCGGCGCGGCGGTGGGTGTCGTGCTCGCCCTCGCCGGTGTGACGGGTTATGTCATGCTTGCGGTGAGTCGTCGGGCGCGGGAGATGGGTGTTCTCAGGGCACTCGGGTTCGAGCGCAAGTCCGTCGGACTCACATTTGCACTCGAGCAGTTCGTCGTCATCGGTCTCGGCGCTGCGATAGGTGTGCTCGGAGGAGTCGCACTCGTCATGGTGATGCTGCCGTTCTTCCAGCTCGGTGAGACCGCCGTCGCGATCGAACCCCCGATCCTCATCAGCATCCCGACCATACAACTGCTTGGGTACATCGCCGTGCTCGGAGTCATGCTGATCGTGGCTGTCCTGTGGGCGACGAGGAGGGTCTCGGTCCGTCGCATGAGCGAGGTCCTGAGAGAGGGGGAGCGCTGATGGCTGCGATCATCGACTGCCAGAACGTCATCAAGATCCACAAGCAGGGGAACCTCGAGGTCGTCGCGCTCCAGGGCCTCGATCTGCGGATGGAACAGGGGGAGTTCGTCTCGGTCGTCGGTGCTTCCGGTGCCGGGAAGTCGACGCTGCTCACGATCCTGGCGGGATTCGAGAAGCCGTCTGCAGGCAAGGCGATCGTTGTCGACCGCGACCTGTCGGACGTGACACCGAGGGAACTGACGAAGTACTACCGAAGGGATGTCGGTTTCGTCTGGCAGGACTACACGCGGAACCTCGTTCCGTATCTCAACGCGATCCAGAACGTCGAATTGCCGTTGCTGCTCGGGGGGATCGGTGGACGCAAACGACGGTCCCGCTCCATGGCGCTGCTCGAGGCGGTCGGGTTGCGCGGCAAGGCGCATTCGACGGTGCACACGCTCTCGGGCGGGGAACAGCAACGCCTTGCCCTCTGTGTTGCACTTGCACCGGGTCCGAAGCTTCTCCTCGCCGACGAACTGACCGGTGAGCTCGACACGGAAACGTCACTCGAGATCTTCGAGCTTCTCCGTGTGCTCTCACACGAGGGAGGTCTTTCGATCCTCGTCGTGACCCACGACGTTGCGATTGCGACGCGGACCGACCGAGTGGTCCGGATCGCAGACGGTCGCGTCTCGACCCACGGTCGGAAGGGATCGGCCGAGCGGGTCGCCATTGATCAGCGAGGCATGATCCAGCTCCCCAAGGACATGATTGCCGCAGCCGGGATCACCGATCAGGTCAGGGTCCAGCTCGTCGAAGGCGGGATCCTCCTCCAGCCCGAAGGGTTCGACGATGAGTCTTGAACTGCGCGACGCGTCCAAGCGGTACCCGAACGGGGCGATCGGGGCTGACCATGTCAACCTCAAGATCGAGGTCGGAAAGTTCGTTGCGCTGTTCGGACCCTCGGGTTCGGGCAAGACATCCCAGCTCCACATGCTCGGACTCCTCCAACGGCCCGACGAAGGCGAGGTCTGGATCGACGATGAGCGCGTCGAAGGTCTGTCAGAAGCCGGGGCTGCCCGCTTGCGCCGCTCGAAGCTCGGATTCATCTTCCAGTCAGCCTCGCTCCTGCGACTCGCATCGGCGAGGGAAAACGTCGACGTATCGATGCGGCTCTCGGGTCTGAGGGGCTCTGCCACACGCGAAAGGGTGGAGGCGGCGCTTGCGACGGTCGGTATGGCCGAGCGCATGGATCACCGACCGGATGAAATGTCCGGCGGTGAACAGCAACGAGTCTCGATCGCACGGGCCCTCGTCCACGAGCCGAAGTACCTGCTTGCGGATGAACCGACCGGCGAGCTCGACTCGACAACGGGTGCGGGCATCCTCCAGATGCTGCGCGACATCGCCGACGGGGGAACGACCATCGTCATGGCGACCCACGACCCTGCCGCAATCAATTTCGTCGACACCGCCTACTTCGTGCGATCCGGCACCCTCCACCTCCCCGACCGCAACGAACTCAACCTCTGGCTGACAGAAGGAACCGAGTTCTAGCGAAAGCTTTCAGCTTTCAGCTTTCAGCTTCTCAGTTCTCAGTTCTCAGTTCAAGATCCACGATGTGCTCGCGTACCCTGGGTTCGGCGGGTACATA
>CAZDIQ010000129.1:0-3258 GCA_964505525.1 uncultured Acidimicrobiaceae bacterium
ATGGTCTCTTGTTCAAGGAGAAGCTCACGGTTGCCTCCGCCACAACCTCGGCAGCGCGGACCGGTGCCACGATGGGAACCAAGGAGGCGGCCGACTTCCGCATCCTTGAGGCGATCGAAGCCGGTCTGTTCGAATCCGTTGACTCCGGGGTTCTCATCAGCGTCGAGATCTTCAGCGCGAGCCCGACGACTGGTGCTCAGATCGCAGGAAAGATCAACACGTACAGCTTCACGCCTGGTGTTCCGTGCCGCTGGAACCCGTGCCCGAATCCCGAGGACGCGTCGTTCATGTACGGCGGACCGTGGATCCCCGCGGTCAGGGATACGACGCTCGAGCCAGGTGGAGGCGGCGTGGAGGTCCTGGGGATCAAAGTTCGCTACCACCACACCTCTGTGACAAATCTGATACCGGGGGTCGACCGAGACCTCACCGAGCTTGCCCGCATTCGCCTCGAGCCCGACGTGTTCGGCCTCTAGACCAAGGTCGCACCGATGTCTCGAATCAAGAACCGAATCTCGGAGAAGCTCAATCACCTGAAGAAGCGTGAGCGAGGCGCAGTGCTTGTCCTCGCCGCAGCGTTGCTCACGGTATTCATGGGCATGGCCGGGTTTGCCATCGATCTCGGATGGCTCTTCTGGAATGGCGTCAACATCCAACACGGTGCCGATGCTGGCGCCCTCGGCGGTGTCGTGTACGAACCCGATCAGCGCGGAACGGCGTTCTCCGAAGCAATCCTCGCCGCTCGTGAGAACGGCTACCACGGTGGTGTCGGCAGCTCCGTCACACCCGCCGACATCGTTTCCGACCCCACATCGGTGGCCAACGAGAACCAGCTGAGGGTCACGGTTTCGCACCCCGTGCCGACGTTCTTCATGAAAGTCTTCGGTATCAGCACGGTCACGATTACGAAGACGTCCGTTGCCGAGTATGTCCAACCCCTCCCTCTCGGCAGCCCTGAACCGTATTTCGGCAACGACCCGGCGAACGGGATTTGGCCGGGATTCTGGGGCAACATCCACGGCTACTACACCGGCAGGAGCATGGGCGACCGGTATTCATCGCAGTGCCGTCACGGCGGCGCAGGCTCGGGATGCGTCGCAAACCCCGACAGGCGTCAGACCAACTTCGATGGCGCAACACCGGGAACGATCTCGAACACCGCCGGTGGATACCTCTACGGCGTCGAGGTTGCGAACAGCTCTGGACTGCAGGTTGAGATCTTTGACGGGCCGTTCACCCAAGGCGGTGGCGACCATGTCCTCGTAGGAGACAACCCCCAGGGAGGCAGCGTCGGTCCAACGACGGTGTTCATCTTGTACTCACCAGACATCACGCCACTCGACACTACCGATGGCAACACCGTGTTGTGCACGGTGACCTATACGCCGCAGACCGCCATGGAGGGTTACGGTCTCCCCGCGATCAGCCCTGCCACGACATGGGCCCAGGTCGACGCAGCGTACCCCGGTGGCTTGGCCGCCAAGTGGGACAGGATGTGCCCAACCTCGAGCTTTGACCGTGGTCCTGGGATCTACCCGCTTCGAGTGCTCACGCTCGACAACGGTGAGCGAGGTCTGAACCGGTTCTCGTTGCGTGCATCAAGCGGCGGTGCCCAGCCTCGGATCTACGGTCTTGGGTCGATGGCCATCTACTCGAACGTCAACGCAGGTTTGACGACCTTCTACCTCGCCGAGGTGGAGGAGCTGCACGCGGGCAAAGACCTTGTCATTTCACTATGGGATCCAGGCGACGCTGCGGGGAACCACACCATGACCGTGCTCAACCCCGCCGGTGCCGCACCACCGTGCACGTGGAACTCGCCGGCTGAAGAGGGAGCGCACACACCCTTGACGGAATCGCCGGGCGCATGCACAATCGCCACATCAGGTGCGAAGTTCAACAATCGCCTGATCGAGATCCGGATCCACCTCCCAGAGACCTACACGTGCGAACCTGGTGCGCTTGGGTGCTGGTGGAAGATTCGATACAACTGGCCCGCACAGTCGGAAGACACAACGACGTGGGAAGCCCGCATCGAGGGCAATCCCGTCAAACTCGTTGAGTGACCTTCTTTCCAGCCTGAGCTCGAGGGTCTAGTCACCCCGCTTTTCGGACATTGGCTCTTGCCCATCGTTGCCACTGTGCGTAGTCTTGCCGTCACGGCTACGGGAGGGCAACGATGCGCAGGCTGCTGCTTGGCGATCGTGGGCGACAGGAAGGTGGCGCAGCGATCGTCGAGATGGCGATCGTTCTGCCCCTGCTCGTCCTACTCGTGTTCGGAATCATCGAGTTCGGTCTTGCCTTCAACAAGCGGCTGACGATCGGCAACGCAACGCAGTCCGCCGCGCGCGTCGGTACCGCCATCGCAAACAATGAGTATGCGGACATTGCCCTGCTGGAAGCGCTTGAGCAGGGTTTGATCTCGCTGCCGAGCCAGGGTCAGGACATCGTCAAGAGTGTCCAGATCTACAAGGCCGACGCCGTCGGCAACCCGGCAAACGGCTGCCCGTCGTCGACGTGCAACGTCTACACGTATTCGTACGATCCATCCGGGTGCAACTGGATACCGTGTCCGGATCCGGCGCCACCGATCAACTTCGACGTGGGTGGACTCAATTGGAACCCCGAGGATCGGAATGCGACCGTCGGAACCCTCGACGTCCTCGGTGTCCGTGTCTATTTCTCGCACGACTGGATCACGGGAGCGGTCCCGATGGTCGATGTGTCGTGTGCGACGCCGCCGACCGGATGCTGGGTGGACACGGCGATCATGCGTCTCGAACCCCAGCAGCTCGGTGCAGGCGGATAGATCGGATGCCATGGCCCGTCACACGAAACCTCGAACCATCAAGCGCATGACAAAGACCGCCGGCGAACGCGGGGCGGTCCTCATCCTCACGGCCTCGATGATGCTTGTCTTCATGGGCATGGTCGCGCTCGCTGCGGACTACGGATGGATGTTCTACAACATGCTCAACACGAGAAAGGCAGCCGAGGCCGCCGCTCTTGCCGGCGTGGTGCACATGCCCCTTCCTGACTGCGGGGACCCGATCTCCGGAACGGATCCGAATACGACGGCTATCGACATCGCAGCGCGAAACGGCTACTCAAGTGGCAACGGTGCGGCCATCGGCGTCGCCACCGGCGGTTCGTGTGCCCAGCTTGCCGTCACGATCAGTCGACCGATCGACACGTTCTTCCTCAAGGCGTTCGGCATCGACACGCTGAACATCACCGAGTCGGCAACTGCGGAACAGC
>CAZDIQ010000129.1:3358-5274 GCA_964505525.1 uncultured Acidimicrobiaceae bacterium
TCAGGCGAGGACCGTCAAAAGGGTCAGGGTGACGCTGTTGCCGCAGCAAGTCGCGGCCTGGGCACCGGTGCTCCGTCCGGCGCCAACGGTGAGTACCGTGTGCCTTCGTACTTCTACGCCTTTGAGATACCGATCGGGTCAGCGCTCGTGGGCACCTCGGTGAACGTTCAGATCTATGACCCGCAGGCTCATGACGAAGGTGGTTTGGCCGATTCGGGACCGAACGGTCGCACCAACGATTGGGTGTATCCGGACAGCGCCTGGACCGATACCCACGGCTGGAACTCGAAGACCCGATTCAGGGTCTTCCAACCCGACGAATCGCCGAACCAGTGGACGGACAACAACGTGCTCGTACCGGGTTGCGATCGCACATTCCGAGGTCGTTCTGCTGCGTCAAACCAGCAGCACATCGACTACAACCCTGCACTCGCGGACACGTGGGTGAACGTGTGCAGTATCAACAACGCCGTGGCCGGTATCTACGTCATAGAGGTTTCGAGCGACTACCAGGCGAGCGACGGAACCGACATGATCAATGGGTTCTCAATCAGGGGTGCGTCCGGAGCAACGCCTGTCACGGCGTCATCGAACCTTCAGGTCTACGGTCTCGGCACGATGTCCCTCTGGCAGTTCGAAACCGGTTCGAACCCCGTGTTCAAGATTGCAAGGCTCGACGAGATCTACGCAGGGTCACGTTTGATCATTTCTCTCTGGGACGTCTCAGACATCGGTACGAGTGCATCGATCGAGTTTGTCGGGGCGACGGGCGGAGCCAATCCGATCAACTGTCGGGTGCGGTCGCTCGCCGATACGGTCAATGTGCTTGCCAACCAAGCACCCTCCGGCGGATGGGGCGGTGACAGCAACGGTGGCGACGGAACCACGTGCCGTCTCAACTTCACTTCTGGCCAGTACAACAACCAATGGCTCCAGTTCGAGTTCAACGTCCCACCGACGTACTCGTGTCCAACGGGAACGGGTGCCTCACCAGCCTCACCAGGATGCTGGATATTCGTCTCCTACTCTGCCGCAGCAGGGATTACAGACAGGACCGTCTGGGCCGCGGCAATCGACGGTCAGCCGATACACCTCGTTCCGTAGAGTTGCGTTCGCGCGCTCAGGTACTGTGGGCACATGACCAAGCTCGCTCTTCTTGACGGTCACTCGCTCGCGTACAGGGCGTTCTACGCGCTCCCTCCTGACCTTGCAACACCGAGCGGACAGGTGACGAATGCCGTGTTCGGGTTCACCTCGATGCTCATCAAACTTCTCGATGATGAGTCACCCGACGCAATGGCCGTTGCATGGGACCGCAAGGAGAAGACGTTCAGGTCGGAGCGATATCCCGAGTACAAGGCGACGAGGGAGTCAGCGCCCGACATCTTCAGATCCCAGCTGCCCTTGATCCGCCAGGTGCTCGATGCCATGGAGATCCCCCAGGTCAGCCTCGCGGGCTACGAAGCGGACGATGTCATAGCGACCCTGGCCCAGAAGGGTCGGGCACTCGAATACGACGTCGTGGTTGTGACGGGCGACCGCGATGCATTCCAACTGTCATCGGACGACTTGACGGTGTTGTACACCCGTCGGGGCATCACTGACACAGTGCACGCCACACCCGCGTGGATCGAGGAGCGATACGGGATAACCCCGGATCGCTATGTCGAGTATGCGGCTCTGCGGGGCGACACTTCCGACAACCTGCCAGGGGTCCCCGGTGTCGGGGAGAAGACGGCAGCGAAGCTGATCGTCGCGCATCCGAGCCTCGAGGACCTGTACGCCTCGCTCGACGACCTCACACCGAAGCTTCGGGAAAACATGATCGCGGCGAAGGATCAGGTCTTCTTGAACCGAGATCTGATGACCATGGTGAGCGACGTGGACATCCGCGACATCGATCCTGCCGATCTCGT
>CAZDIQ010000130.1:0-5208 GCA_964505525.1 uncultured Acidimicrobiaceae bacterium
CGTCAGTCTCTGAAGTTCACGTATTGGAGGGGGAGGCGGTAGTCGAGGGCTTTCACGGCGGCGATGACTTCTTGGAGGTCGTCGCGATTCTTGCCTGTGATACGGACCTGGTCGCCCTGGATCGCCGCTTGCACCTTGAGCTTCATGTCCTTGATCAGCTTCACCAGTTCCTTGGCTGCGTCCTGGGAGATGCCCTGGTTGAGCGTGAATCTGGCCTCGGTACGCCCGCCGCCGATCGGTTTGAGGTCACCACCGGCGATCGACTTCAGGGACACGTTGCGCTTCACCAGCTTGGTCTTGAGGACGTCGATGGCCGCTTCAGCCCGCCCGTCAGAGTCAGCATCGATACGGATGCCGTCGTCGCTGAGGGCGACTGTCGTGTTGGTGCCCTTGAAGTCGTATCGGGTCACGATCTCGCGCGACGCCTGATCGACGGCGTTGCGGACCTCTTGCATGTCAACTTGGGAAACAATGTCAAATGAAGGCATGACCCGAGTGTACCGACGCTGGTCGGTCTTGCCGGACTCGGCGGTCAGCAGCGAAGGCGCTCAGAGTTCGACGGTGTCCCCGACATTGATGTCAAGGTGCGAGCCGCCACCCTGTTCGACCGACCAGGCCGCCCTGGTCTTCGCCTTTGCGTTCCCGAATGTCGAGTTCAACAGGTCGTGCACGGGGTAGGTCCGTTTCGGTTGCACGGCGAGGATGTAGTCCATCATCTCGCCGAGCTTCATCCAGGGCGCGGAGACCGTGACGGCGAGCGTGTCCACTTCGACGCCGGGTGGTTCGAACGAATCCCCGCCGTAGAACAGACTCGAGTTCACGAGGACTCCCACGTTGTCGACCTGGGGAATCGTTGCGTGGATGCTTGCGTGCTTGCCACCGAAGAATCGGAGGTCGAATGGATCGGCGTCGACGGTGTCGCCTGGTCGCACGACGCGGATGCCGAGCTCCGGAGCGGCCTCCGATACTGCCCTCGTCCCGACGACCAGCGCCCCCGGGTTCGACGCGAGGATCGAACCGACGAGACCCGCATCCCAGTGGTCGTCGTGCTCATGGGTGATGACGATCGCGGCAACGTCGGTCGGTGTCGCATCGAACTCGGTGAAAACGCCCGGATCGATCACCAGGCGTGCACCGTCTCGTTCGAGGATCTGTGCGGCGTGTTCGCGTCGGGTGATGTTCATGGGACTCAACCTAGCAAACCAGGATCATCCGCCGTACGGGTCGCCCTCGGGTCCCTTGCGCACGACGGCGGACCACACTGTTTCGTAGTGGTCACGGTCGTATTGGTCGATGTGGGGAAGGACGAACTCCTCCCATGTCCTGCGCATCGGGTCGGGTGAGCTTGCGTACATCCGGAGCCCGGCGGGGTATCGATCAAGGACCGTGCGCAGCGACATCGGCGTTTCGACGCGTGTACGGGAGTCTCCTGCGGAGAAGGACGTGTTGATCTCGACGGCCAGCTTGGTGAGGAGGCTCCGCACATCGGACCGGAGGTCCGGATGGCGGCGTTCGAGCATCGTCACCAGCTCTTCTTCACCGGGGAACGACTTCTCCCAGATGATCCAGCGGTCGGCGAAGGCTTTGTTGAGCGTCTGGGTTCCCGCATAATCGCGCAGATCGGTCGGGTTGAGGGTGCCGAAGATCCGCACGTCGTCACGCAGCCGGACCATCTCACCGGTCTGCAGTTCAAGTGCCCGGTGACGGTCGAGCAGACCGTGCAATGCGAACAGTGTCTCTGCCCCGGCCGCGTTGAGTTCGGACAGGTTGACGATCGAGGGACCACGCAACGCCCTTGTGATGTCACCGTCCTGCCATCGGCTCTCGGTACCACCCTTGCCGTCGCCGTGGAGCTTGACGGATCCGATCAGCGTGATGTCCCTGACCTCACCGGTGAGTGGTATCCGGTAGTACGGCGTGCGCAATTTCGCGGCGAACTGCTCGAGGTCATGGTCCTTCCCGGTGCCCATGTGCCCGCGCAGTGCGAGGTGGAGAGGGGAGTCAGTGAAATGGCTCCTGCGGATCTCCTCGAGACGCGCAAGTTTGTACTGCATGCCGAGGTCCACATAGAACGGGTCCTCGGTCGGGATGTGGTCGAGACGCGTTTCGCGATCCGGAAGGTCATCCGACAGCACTGCGACGGGCAGTTTGACATCAGGACCGACCCCTGTCGGGTCGACGAATACGACGGTTTCAGCCATTGGCTTGCTCCTCTGATTGCGATGTGATCGTTGTATCTGTTGGGAAATCTGTCGTGGTTGCGCTCGTCATCGGGACCCCATGTCTTCGAGTACCCGGCCGCCTGCGTTGACCCACCACACGTCCGTACCCGACGCTGCGATCGTGCGGTACAGGGTCGACCGGACGCCGTCGACCATCGCGGATGCGAGATCGAGCGGGTGTTCGACGACCTGGGCACGCGAGTATGCGGATCGCACCGTGTCGTCGCCGACGCCGATCCCGAGAACCGTGGCTCCTGCATGTTCGACACTCTCGACGGTCTCGGCCAGTGCCTGGACCGACCCCCGGGTCATGCCGTCGGCGAGAACGACCATGATGCGGTGCGATGCCTTCTGGGCGGCAAGTCGCTCGGCTGCATGGGCGACATTGAACTCGTCGACGTTCGCCGCCTTGTCGAACATCGAGACCGGGGGAGAGGATCGCGGATCGACCCTGGCCTCCCTGGCGGCTTCCTGGGGTGCGGCCGCCGTGTAGAACAGTCCGGCGAGGATGTCCTCGCAGGTCCTCCATCTCGCGTTGAACGGTTTGACGAGGTAGTGATTCACCGTGCGCGTGAGGCGTTCGGCGTTGCCGCCCTGGGATTGGCGGAGCCCTGCGGTCGCCTTCGAGCGGATCTCGCGATACGAGTACTCGGTGTCGTCGCGTTGGGCAGCGAATGAGCGATTGAAGATGGCGATCTCGAAGTCGATCTGGAGCTCGTCTGCGAGTCGGGCAAGGGTCCACGCCCCGAGGAGCGCTGCTGCCATCGCCCACGGGGACTTGCGAGTGCCGCCCGTCCCTCTCGGTTGGAGCATCGAGGCAGAACCATCGACGAGCAGACTCACGGCATACGATCTGCGACTCGGAAGATCACGGCGCTCGAACATCCTCTCGTAGAGACCGGCACCAAGCAGCAGCGGCGTGTATGGCGACAGGTCCCCGGCGTCGAATCCCGACCGCAGACCACGGCGCTGGTTTGCGAGGAACAATGGATACAACTCACCGGATACCCGGTGCTGGGCGACACCCCACTCGGAGCTTGCCCTGACGAGCATGTCGCGTCCTTGCGGGGCGAACTCGGCGAAACCGACGGGGAGGTCGGTCACCAACAACTTCCCGCCCTGACCGGTCGGGAGGAACACGGTCGGTGCCGTCGAGATCTTCATGATCTGATCGGTCGCGGGGTCACCGGCCTGGTCGGCCTCTCCCTTGATTCCGTCCTGAGCCGAAACCGCTTGGGCCGCCTGCCTCGTCTGTTCATACGATTCGCGGTTGGCAAGCGACGGTGTGACGAGACGGACTGCGTCGACCGTGTTGGAGATCGATGCACCGTCGGCCTCGGCCTCGAGCTTGCGGTGCTGGTTCGTGGTGCCCGCACCCTCCTGCACCAGGTTGTGCATCTTGGCCACCGACAAGAGTTGCAGGGCGATCGTGCCGACAGACCACGCATCGTCGACATCGAACACAGGATCGAGGAACCCCATGGCGTCATCGATCGCAACGGCGACGTTGGGTTCGAGTCGACGTTGGATGTCGTTTCGCTCCTCGTGACCGCCGACGATCATGAAGCATGCGAGGGCGAACTGACCGAGAGGTCGGGCCTCTCCCATGGCGTGACCCACGGACGTCCGGTAGAGATCCTTGAGGACGGAACCCGCTCCCGGGTAGGCGTCGAAGTGGATTCGTTCTTGCCTCGCGTCCTCGACGGCGAGGAACAACGCCTCGGCTGCGGGTCCACCGATGTGATTGAGCGCTTCGAGCACCGAGACCGCCCCCTCGATCTTCACGACGCCGTCGCCGAAGTCGATGTCGTCCTCTTCGAGATCCGGGCGCATGAGGTCGTCGTCCATCTCACCGAACTGGAACAGTCCGAGGGGGACCATCGGGCCTTCGTCAGTCTCGCGTTCGTCGTCCTCCTCTTTCTCCTCCACGAAGGCGAACCACTCCCTCGGTATCGGACGCTCGTCATCAAGATCGGTCGCGATCAGGTGGATCACCTCATGGAGCGCCGAGGTCAATGCCACTTCCGCGGGTGTGACGGGAGCGGACCTGGCATACGCCGTCTGGAAGGCGCGGGGGTCGAGGACGATCGTGTCAGGTGTCGAGGTTGCCTGGGTACCGAGCCGCACCTGGAGCTCGTCGTTGCCCGCGAGCGACCTCGCGAACCGGGTCACGGCGGGAGCCACCCGTTGATAGCGAGCAACGACAGCCTCGATCGCCCGCTCCTCGGGTGGCAGAATCTCGTTCAGGACGGATTGGTCTCGTTCGCGCATCAACCGTCCAGTGTACGATGCCGCCCGCGCCGACGATGCGGCGCTCATGCAACGGGGAGACCGGAGTGCGCTTCGAAATTCCGGACAACGAGTTGGGTTGGAAGTTCACCCCGACCGGCGGACCGGGCGGCCAGCACGCCAACAAGACGTCGACCAGGGTAGAGCTGACGTTCGACATTTCCGAGTCGTCGGTCTTCGACGAGCCACTGCGGGCTCGGCTGGTGCGGATCCTCGGCCCACGGGTCGTCCTGACCGAAGACGGCTCTCGGTCCCAGGCGACGAACCGAAAACGAGCCATCCGACGCCTCGACGCGATTCTCGACGAGGCCGCCAAACCCGACCCACCCCCACGCAAACCCACGAAACCATCCCGCTCCGCCAAACAGAAGCGCCTCGACGAAAAGCGTCAAAGGGGAGAGGTGAAGGAGCAGAGGAAGAAGCCCCCTGCGGAGGAGTGATCCGCACCTGCGGCGCGAGATTCAAGATTCAAGTCCACAGACCACAGTCCACAGTCCACAGCCAGCATGTGCGTCCTCCCTTCGGTCGTCAGTTCACAGTTCTCAGTTGACAGTTCACAGCCCGCATCGGGTTCGGTATTCGCTGTCCCGAATTCTGTATTCGCTCGCTGAACGGCCACCTGAAGACCCCGCGCCTCCCCCCGCTCGCAGGCTCGCATGCCCCCCTGGCTCGCAAGCTCGCCCGTCCCCCCTGAAGG
>CAZDIQ010000131.1:0-5197 GCA_964505525.1 uncultured Acidimicrobiaceae bacterium
TGGATTATGGATTATGGATCATGGACCAGCAGAGCTTTCAGCTTTCAGCCGGTACGGGTCGGCGCTCCGCGCTTGCTTTCCGCTCACCGCTCGGAAAGCGCAAAGCGCTGCTTGTTCGTTCTGTGGGCTGGGGACCCACATTTATGTACCCGCAGAACCCAGGGTACGCGAGAACATCCTCTCTGGACCATCATCCATCATCCATGATCCATCCTCCAAGAGTCTGTCATCTGTCCTCTGTCCTCTGTCATCTGTCCTCTGCTCGCATTCGCGCGTATGCCGTTTGGATGGCGGATTCGACTTCGATCACGAGGTTGTTGAGGTTGTCACGGTTCGTGAGGTCGGCGGTTTCGATGGGTGGCAGGACCTGGATCCGTGCGTGTCCCGGATGGAACACCTTGGAACCCGGTTTGGAAATGCGTTCCGTGCCGGCGATGACAACGGGAAGGATCGGTAGCCCGGTGTCGATCGCTATCCGGAACGCACCCTTCTTGAATGGCAACATCTCGGCCGTCCCGCTCCTTGTCCCCTCCGGAAACACGATGAGCGAATATCCACGCTCTGCCGCATGCTCGACCCCCTCATTGATGACGGCCCGACTCGAGCGACCCGCCTGGCGATCGACCTCGATGATCCCCACCTGGTGCATCGCGCGCCCTACAAGGGGAATCCTGAAGAGTTCCTTCTTCGACAGGAAGCGTCCGTCGATCGGGAGTGCCCACATCATCAGGGGTATGTCAAACGTCGAAAGGTGGTTCGAGACAACGACATATCTCCCGTTCGGGTCTGCATGCTCGAGCCCCGCCGCAGTGACCCGCACCGGCGGGATGCGAAGGAACATACCGGACCACCGTTTGAGGATCCGGCTGAACACCGGTGAGTACGGCTGGAAGAGACCGAAAACGATGATGAAGGTCGCATATCCGCACGTCAGGATGAAAAACAGTGGGACGAGCACGATGGTGCGAACGGCGGCGGGCAGGGTCTTCAGCATGACGGGTAGCGTAGACGGTGCACACGGAGGGAAGGTCAGATGAGGACAGTTTCGATTGATGCCGCGCGCCGGATCGCACTTGGGGCGCAGGGCTTCAACGATCCGCGGCCGACAGGTCGAGTGGACGCACGACATTTCCGACGTGTCATGGATCGGGTCGGTGTCGTCCAGCTCGACAGCGTCAACGTGTGCGTGCGCAGCCACTACATGCCGTTCTATTCGCGGCTCGGCCCCTACGACCGAGTCGCCCTCGACACATGGCTGAACAACAGCGGTGAGAACTTCGAGTACTGGGCACACGTCGCAGCCGTCCTGCCCGTCGAGAAGTATCCCCTCTGGCAGTGGAAGATGAGTGGTCCGATCGGCTGGCGGAGTGCCGAGGCGTTGATCGAGGCCCACCCCGAGCTGCTTGAGGAGGTCTATGAGCAGGTTCGTGACAACGGACCGCTGACGATCAGTGAACTCGATGTCCCGCAGGAACGCACATCACCGTGGTGGGGATACGGACCCGGGAAGATGGCCCTCGAAGTGCTGTTCGCCAGAGGCAGGGTCACGGCTCTACGAACAGGCAACTTCATGCGGGTGTACGACCTGCCCGAACGGGTGATTCCCGACGCCCATCGGTCCGCGGACGTCATGCCCGAACACGACGCGTATCGCGAGCTCCTGATGGACGCAATCCGCCACCTCGGGATCGGGACGATCCATGACATCACCGATTACTTCCGACTCAAGATTCCGACCGCTCGTCCCATCATGAACGAGCTCGTGGCAGCCGGGCTCATCGACGAGGTGACGGTCAGAGGTTGGGACGGACCCGTGTATGTCGATCCGAATGCGTCGCGACCCCGGTCCATCAACGCAACGACGCTCCTGACCCCGTTCGATCCGGTTGTCTGGTACCGCGAGCGCGGCGAACGGCTCTTCGATTTCCACTATCGCATCGAGATCTACGTGCCCGAACCCGACCGGGTCTACGGCTACTACACCTTGCCCTTCATGCTCGATGGGGAGCTGGTCGGTCGTGTCGATTTGAAAGCCGATCGCAAGAACCGCGTGTTGCTCGTCCAGTCCGCTTGGCGTGAGGAAGGCACCGACGAGGTGGCGGTGGCGCGGGGGTTGGCTGGCGAATTCGAACGATTCGCCGGATGGCTGGGGCTCTCGGACATTGCGGTCAACCGAAGAGGCAACGTCGCCGACAGGGTCCGTGCCGTGCTGTAGCGCTGTCGACGGGAAGCTCGAGGCGTCAACCGAGATCGAGACCTACGACACCGTATTGGTCGGGCACATCAAGCACGTGGATGCTTCCGACGCTCCAGTTGAAGAAGATGAGGTCGTTCGTGCCATCCGCCCGGAACACGAGATACTTGTCGTTGGAGGTGAAATCGATCGGCTCGATATCGTCGTTGTAGTGGATGACCTTTGCGGTCACGAATCCAGGACCGTTCATTTCGATCCGCGTGCGGTCCTGGCGGATGTCGATCCGTGCAACGAGATCGGTGTTGCGGCTCATCCTGACGGTTCTTCCCAGCAGGTCGTCCTTGGCGTCTTCTTCGAACCATTCCCTGATTGGTGTACCGGACCGGTCGACCACCGAAACCGACTCGAGTAGGTGGGGACGAGCACCCATCTCCGAAACAAGGATCGTCGACGCACTCGCGGTGATCGCCTTCCCCAAGGCGGCCCACAGCACGTCACCGGTCGTGGTCAAGGCCACGATCTCGCCCAAACCGGTGTTCAGCACGAAGCCCGAAGCGTCCCAACGAACGATTCTCGTCGTGCTGGCTGTGAGCGGCGCCACCTCCTTCTGATCCATCAGCACGTTCGACAGGGGGTTGACCCTCGCCGTGTAAAGGGTCGGTTGCCCGCCGGAGTTGAGTGCGATCCACGCAAGGTGGGCGACGTCGGTGGCGTGCCAAACGAAACTGGTCGCACCATCAAGGGAGATCGACGAGATGTCGGTAGGAGTGCCGACCCTCACAACTTCTCGGCTCTCACCACCGGGAATCCCTGTCACAGCGACAAAGTTTCCGCCGGCATCGAATGTTGCAGTTCGCAAGGCGAGTCTCTGATCCTCTGGTGGATCCTGCGGATCAAAGAACGCAACCGGGACCGCCTTCGGCAGGATGAACGACGGATCCCACAGGAGTGCGACGGGTCCGGTGGGGCTGTTCGCGACCAGGGTCAATCGGTCCGTCAGACCTGGTACCGATTCCTGGAGCGAGACCGCTGCGGTGACGGGTGGGGAGAAGACATCGTCTGGCGTCGTGTCCTCCGTATACGCCGCGTCGCTCGGTGGTGGGTCCTGGTCATGGAGTGCGCCGAAGACAGCGACCGAACCAAGCACGATCGCAACGGCGGCGCCGGCAAGCGTGATCGGCAGCCACGGGTGCTTCGGCGGTTCGCCACCGTCCTTGTGTTCGACGCGCGGTACCGACTCCGGTTCGGACGACGGATCGTCGTCGATCGGAATCGGACGAACCCGCGGTTCGTCGTTCCATGCGTCCATGGGTGCGAGCGTAGCGAAGATTGTCAGGATGGTCAGAGGAATCACGACATGCGGTAGCGTGGTCGCTCATGCGAATTCCGGTGGTACAGGACATGAGCGACGATGTAAATGACAGCAAGACACTGCTCCGGGAGTGGTCGGCGACCATCGACGGGTCAACGCAGTCCGCTTCCGTGTGCCGACACCTCGCTGCGTGGCCGCCGCTGCACGGTCGTGTCCTGACGTACCTTGCCATGGACCGCGAGGTCGATCTCTCGGGTCTGTACAGCCTGGAGCGGTGCCAGTTCCTGGCGCCCAGAATCGGGGACGACGACGAACTCGAACCGCGCATCTACGAGGAGAACGATCTCATCCGGCACCCGTTCGGATTCCTCGAACCCTCCCCAGCGAGTCCGACCGTACCGATCGACACCATTGATGTCATCCTCGTGCCTGGACGCGTGTTCGATGGCACGGGCCGGCGTTTGGGACGGGGGCGCGGCTATTACGACAGGCTTCTGAGCCGTATGCCGCGTGGCGTCGTGCTCGTGGGCATCACGACTGACGCATCGATCGTCGACAGCGTTCCGACGGCAGACACCGACATGTCGGTCGACTGGCTCGCCACCGAATCAGGCGTTCACCGTGCGGGCGGTCAGCTCCAGGACAGCAGCCTTCGGATGGTTGATGCCGCGGTCGCAGCGGGGATTGCAGCCTCACCGATCAGATTCCCCGAGGGAACCAAGACCTCCTTGGATGCAGCAAACGCCATCGGGTGCGAGTTGGGCGCAATAGCCAAGAGTCTCGTCTTCCGTGTGGATGATGAACCGGTACTCGTCATCTGTTCGGGTGACCACCGGGTCGACGAAGCGCTCCTCGCAGACCACTTCGGTGGGACCACGGCGAAAGCGGTTCCTCTGAGCGAGGTTCGGGAGATTTCGGGGTACGCAGGCGGCGGTACGCCCGCAATCGGGCATGACACACCGCTACAAACAGTGGTGGACACGAGCCTGGGTCGCTACCGTTGGGTCTGGTCGGCAGCAGGTACACCTGATACGGTGTACCCGCTTTCACTTGAGCGGCTGGTTGCCGCAACAAATGCACGGGTCGCGACGATCGCTCGGAAGGGGTGAGCAATGCCGGATTGGCAAGACAGCATGGCGCTGATTGTGGTTGATGTCCAGAAGGGCTTCGATGACGAGGTCTACTGGGGGCCGAGAAACAACCCCGATGCAGAAGCCAACATCGCCCGACTCATCGCGGCGTGGCGGGACCAGAACTGGCCGGTTGTCTTTGTCCGTCATGCGTCCGAGAACCCGTCGTCGCCCTTGTCGGCCAACTCAGCCGGGTTTGCGTTCAAAGCGGTCATCACGGGTGAGCCCGACCTCCTCGTCACCAAGTCGGTCCATTCGGCGTTCCGGGGCGACGAGGATCTCGATGCTTGGCTCAGGGGGCATGGGATCACAGGCGTTGCGATCTGTGGCATCCAGACGAACATGTGTTGCGAGACGACGGCTCGCGCCGCCTCAGACCTCGGCTACGACATGATCTTCGTGTCGGATGCCACCCACACGTTCGACATCGTCACACCGACACACAAGGTCTACCGCGCCCGTGAGATAGCCCGGTACACGGCCGTGACCCTCGACCACGAATTCGGCCGGGTAATGCGGACAATGGATTTGTTGGACTGAATTCAGCTTTCAGCTTTCAGC
>CAZDIQ010000132.1:0-5154 GCA_964505525.1 uncultured Acidimicrobiaceae bacterium
AGCCCGGTCGCTCGATGGTCGGGGTGCAGTTGGTATCGCTGCCACGGATCATGCGACAGCACGACTTCTGGTGTGAGTTGACGGATTGCCCGTGCGATCGTCACACGAAGGTCGAACGAATACTCGAGCTCCCCGTCGACCTCCCCGAGATGCACGACATCGACCGCTCCGAGCGTGTCGGCAGCCGCCCGCTGCTCACGGATGCGTCGGTCGATGAGTTCCGCCTGATCCTCGTCCGCATTCCATGACCCCTTGGAACCGTCCGTGACAATGAGCATTGTCACGCGACACCCCTCGGCAGCCCACCGTGCGATCGTCGCTCCGGCGCCGAACTCGGCGTCGTCTGGGTGCGCCCCGATCGTCAGCGCGGTACGGGGGACCGTGAGGGGTGGAGGGCTCCCCATGATGCCGTCATAGATATCGGAAGTCACCCAGCGACACTAGACGGGTGGCCGAGCCTGCTCAACGCGAGGTAGTGGGCTGCGGTGTCGACATCTATCGCGAGGGCAGGGTCGACGAGCACGGTCGCCCCCGGCAGCATGGCGAGGTGGCGGGTGAACGAGCCGGGACCGTACGAGAAATCGAACGGCCCGAAACCGGCAATGACGTTGGTGCCCCCGTCGAGGCTCGGGCAGACCACCGGTCGCCCGTCCGCGATCTCGTGTGCGACCAACGCCACGCTGTTGTGGGTGATGAGGGGAAGGTCGGCATGGAACACGGCCCACGGTGTTTGCAGGCTGCTGACGACGGCCGCGACCGATGCATCCAGACCCGCCCCGGAGTCTTCGGCGCATGCTGCTCGGCGGTGTGCCGCCCAGGTTCTGACCTCCTCGTCGTCAGAAACGATGACCGTGTCCAGCCCTGCTCGGCTCACCGCGTCGTGGACGATCCCTGCGAGCTCGATGCTGAGCGCTCTTCTCGCATCGGGGTCCAAGAAATTGTCGAGCCGCGTCATACCCGAGAAGCTGCGGATGGGGATGATGCCGGTCGTCAAGGTGCTCAGGGGTGATCGGGGAACTCGGCGAGTTGGATGAGGACGCCGTTCGCGGATTTCGGATGGACGAATGCCTCTTTCCATTCGTCATCAGAGGTGTCGACCCCAACGACGGTGAATCCGAGCTGCTCCGCCCGCTCGATGGCATCTTGGAGGTTGGTCACCTTGAACGTGAGGTGATGGAGCCCTTCACCGCGCTCTGCGATGAAACGATTGATGAAGTGCGCTCCGTCGTCCGGGTCGACGGGGGCGATCAGTTCGAGGACGCCTCGACCCGGGAGCCGGTACTGCTCCCACCTGAACGCTCCCGCCGGTGTCGTCCCGCCGTCGAAGTGCTCCGCCCCCACGAGCTTGAGCAGGCCGGCTGCGTTCGATATGTCTGCCACGGCGACCGAGACGTGGTCGAAGCGTTCGATCACGTCGCCGAGTTGCTCGACGGAGGGGTGTTGGGCGGTCATCTCGGTGTCGCGATCTTTCGCTCGTACCACTGCAACAGGATGCTCAACGACACGGTGAGGAGCAGATAGAACGCAGCGAGGATCATGTACCCGATCATGAACTGGAAGGATCGTCCCGTCCACAGCTTCGTCATCTGCGTCAACTCCCGCACGGCGAGGAACGAGACGAGGGATGAGTCCTTGACAAGGGCGATGAGGTCGTTGCCGAGGGCAGGCATGATGTTCTTGATCGCCTGCGGCCACACGATCAGCCGGAACACCTGGAACCTGCTGAGACCCATCGACATCCCGGCCTCACGTTGGCCGGTGCCGATGGATTCGATCCCTGCACGGAACACCTCAGCGATGAATGCCGCATAGATGAGTCCGACGGCGACCGTCGCCTTGACGGCAGGCGATGAGATGAGCGCCCGTGACGGAATGCCGAGTGCCCCCATGAGTGCGGGCCAGGCGACAAGCCCTACGAAGATGATCGTGACGAGCACCGGGATGCCGCGGATCAGTTCGATGTAGAAGATCGAGATGTTCCTTGCGACCGGATTCTTGGCGAGTCGACCGACGGCGACGATCAGCCCGAGGGTGATCGCGAGGACGAAACCCCCAACGGTCACCACCACCGTGAGGCTGAGTCCGCCCTTGATGAAGTTGTATCCGTCGCGCCATGTGTCGTTCGTCGCGATCTTGTAGACCGGGAACGCGATGACCGAGACGATTCCGAGGAACCACCAGGGGAAACCGGACCATTCGTAACGTACCCTCGCTCCGGGAGGGGTTGGATCAGCAACGGGGGGATGAACCGCAGTCATAGCATTCCTGTCGTCAGGGTGGAGCCAACTTACCGCTCCGGGAAAAGCGAAGGGGCCGGACCAATGGTCCGACCCCTTTTCACTATCGATTCGATGCGGCTCAGCCGGTGAAGTCGATGAACCACTTCTTGATCAGTTCCTCGAGCTTCCCATCGTTCGCCATGTCCTTGAGAGCACCGTTCACTGCCCCGATGATGTCGGAGTCCTGCGGGAAGATGAACCCGAGTGGGTCGGACTGCAGGTCATCGGTGAGCAGCTTCGTGGCGTCGGCATTGGTTCCAACGTATCCCTGGCCGGCGACGTCATCGATGATGACGGCATCGACATCACCCTTGATGAGAGCCTCGACGGCAACACCGAACTGGTCGTACGCGTCGATGCGGCCATCGCCGACGAGCTCGACACCGAGTTCGTAGTTCGTCGTGCCGACCTGGGTGCCAAGCCGATAGTCGCCCGAATTGAACTCATCCGCCGTGGTGAAACGGGTCTCGTCCGAACGCACCATGTAGCGCTGGATGGTTGTCATGTACGAATCGGAGTACGCAATGACTTCCTTGCGCTCTTCGGTGATCGAGATACCGTCGGCAGCAGCGTCGTAGACGCCCTGACCGGTCTCCTCGATGATTGCCGGCCAGCCGGCCTCTACGAATTCGGCGGTGCATCCGAGACGTGAGCAGATCTCGCGCCAGATGTCGTAGTCGAATCCTTCGGCCTCACCGGTTGTCTCGTTGATGAAGTTGAACGGCGTGTATGCGTTCTCAACGCCGACACGGATCGTCCTTCCTTCAAGGCTTGCGCTGTCGTCGTCACCACCGCAGGCTGTCGCAACGAGTGCAACAGCAAGGGCAATGACGAACAGCTTCGCTGTCTTCTTCATTTCCATTCCTTCATTTGGTCGTGCGCACAGGCGCATGTGAATGTTACTAGTCAGTTGTGCAAGCTCATTCCACCGCAGTGGTGAACGGCGTCGAGCAGTGGCTGTCCTAATGTGACGCCAATGCACCGCAAGACAAAAATCATCGCGACGCTCGGACCATCGACGGACACCCCTGAGACGATTGCCAAGCTCATCGATCGCGGCATGGACGTCGCACGGATCAATTTCTCACACGGCACGCACGCCGATCACGCCCGTCGTGTCAACATCGTGCGGACAGCCGCATCCGACCTCAATCGACCCATTGCCGTGATGCAGGACATCCAGGGCCCGAAGATCCGGGTGGGATCGTTTCCCGGTGGCAGCGTCGAGTTGGTGGAGGGGACGGTAGTGACCCTCGTCCCTGGCGAGGGGATCGGTGACGCCGACGAGATCCATGTGGCGTATCTCGACGATGTCGAGATGTCCGTCGGGGGCGTCATCCTCCTTTCCGATGGGATCATCGCGCTCGAAGCGATCGAGGTCACGAGAGACCGGATCATGGCAACGGTGACACTCGGTGGCATCCTCAGGGATCACAAGGGGGCGGCGTTCCCCGGTGCTCGCACCACCATTCCCGTCGTCACACCCAAAGATGTCGAGGATCTCGAATTCGGTGAATACATCGGTGTGGATGCCGTTGCCGCATCGTTCGTGACCAAGGGCGCCGATCTTCGTAGCGTCCGCGAAGTCGCCGGCGACACGTTCCTCGTCGCCAAGATCGAAACAGCGGTCGGGTACATGAACCTCGACGACATCCTGTCCGAGTGCACGGGTGCCATGGTTGCTCGCGGCGATCTCGGTGTCGAGCTTTCGATCCAGTCCGTCCCGAGGGCGCAGTCAGAGATCCTCAGAAGGACCAATGCCGCGGGCAAGATCTCCATCACCGCCACCGAGATGTTGGAGTCGATGATCCGCACGCCCCGGCCGACCCGGGCCGAGGTCACTGATGTGTACCGGTCGGTCATCGACGGTACGGACGCGGTGATGCTCTCGGCAGAGACGGCGATAGGGGAGTATCCGACCCGTTCCGTCCAGCTCATGGCCGACATCGTCATGGAAGCCGAGCACTCGCCCGACTACGGACGTGCCCAAGGTCTCAGCAGCATCCACGAAGGCGCAGCGTTCGCCTCGGCGACCGCTGAAGCTGCTGTCGACACGGCCGATCGCCTCGGACTCGAATCGATCGTGGCATTCACGGAGTCAGGAACCACCGCACGATTGCTGTCGAAGTACCGTCCGAATGCCGATGTGTATGCCTTTACACCGTTCCAGTCGACCTACCAACGCATGGCGATGCTCGGGGCGGTGTCTCCGATGATGCTCGATCGCGTCAATTCGACCGATGAGATGATCGCTGTTGCCGAGGCGGAACTCGTGCGAAGGGGAATCGCAAAGGACGGGGATGGGGTGGTCATGATTGCCGGTGTCCCGCCGAATCAGCAGTCTTCCACGAACCTGATGAAGCTGCATGTGATCGGCTCAGGCGACGTCTTGCATCCCCGCACCAACGCTGAATCGTGACGATCCCATCGCCGCAGCGACGTCGTCAGGGTCCCGACCTTGGTTCGAAGGATGGGCACGGTATCATCGGGCGACGTGAACGAGCGGAGGACATGTGGGTCAACGGATAGTGATCGACCGGTCGACGGTGATCGACAACACCACGGTGTTCGCGACGAATCGTAGTTTCACAGGTACCGACGGTGAGGGTTTCGCAAACGCCGAGGAGGCGGCCGCCAGCGGAACGTTCCCCGCGCAACTCGCCGCTGAACTCTTCGAGGCGGACGCCGATCTGACGCGGGTATACGTCGATCAGAACGCCCTCGTCGTCGAACGGTCCTCAGGCTGGCCGGAAGAAGCTGTAGCCGGAACATCGAAGGTCATAGAGGACTTCTTCCTGTTCTATGGGTGACGCGAGCTTCGCTCGCGTCAGCTATCAGCCTTCAGCCTTCAGCCTTCAGCCTTCAGCCTTCAGCC
>CAZDIQ010000133.1:0-5115 GCA_964505525.1 uncultured Acidimicrobiaceae bacterium
ACCCCCAGAATGCTCAGTGCTTCTGTTGCGGAGGTGTGGCGGTCGAGTTCTACTGGGCCTTCGCGGCCCGGGGTGCTGCAGGCGAAGCCGCCCTCGACGAGGGCTTGGAGGGTCTGCATGAATCTGCGGAGTTGGGGTGGGAGCGGGAAGTACTCGTCCTCTTCGGTGACCCGCACCAGTTCGGTACCCTCGGTCGGGTTGACGGCCTCGATGACACGCTGCACCCTCTGATCGGGAGCCGACGCACCGGCGGTGACGCCGACAATCTCGACCCCCTCGAGCCACGAGGGGTCGATGCCCTCGGGACCATCGATCCGGTAGGCAGGTACCCCGGCGTTGGTGCCGACACGGACAAGCGCCTGGGTGTTCGAAGAGTTCTCGGACCCGACAACCAGAAGGAGATCCGCTCGTTCTGCGAGTTTCTGGATGGCGGTCTGGCGGTTGGTTGTGGCGTAGCACAGGTCGGACTTGCGGGCCGTCCACAGATCGGGGAACTGTTCCTCGGCGGATGCAAGGACACCTTCCCATTCGTACAGTCCGAGCGTCGTCTGGGCGAGAAGTGCAACCTTGCCGTCCTGTCCTCCGTCGAACGTGTCCAGCCCGACCCGCGGATCCACCAACTGGGCGGCGTTGGGGGCCTCGGCAATCGCACCGATCGCCTCATCGTGACCCTCGTGGCCGACATAAATGATGTCGTAGCCCTGGGATGCCATGCGCTTGACCTCGTGGTGCACCTTCGTGACCAGCGGACACACCGCGTCGACCATCACGGCCGCCCGCTCCTTGGCACCCGCAACGACCTCGGGGGACGACCCGTGCGCCGAGAGCATGACGGGCTTGCCGAACGGAACCTCGTTGATGTCATCGACGAAAACCACGCCCGCACGCTCAAAGGCCGCAACGACGGCGGCGTTGTGGACGATCTCGTGGTAGCAGTACACGGGCGGCTCGAAGACCTGCACCATCCAGGTGAGCGCCTTGATCGCCATTTCGACACCTGCACAGAAGCCGCGCGGCTCTGCGAGGAGGACCTTTGTTGCCATGAAACCGAGGATAGGACGAGCATCGAGATGAATCGAAGGGGGCTGTGACGGGGCACAGTCGGTAACCTGACGCCCGATGTCTCTCCCGACCGTCCCCGAGGTTTTCCCTGTGTCGCCCGCGGCACTCGCGACGCTGCGCGGAGCTGTGCGATGAGCCGTCTTCCGATCGTTGTGATACTCGGTCGCCCGAATGTCGGGAAGTCGACCCTCGTCAACCGCATCGTCGGACGCAAGTTCGCCGTCGTCGATGAACTCGCAGGGGTGACCCGTGATCGTCGACAGTTCGATGCCGAATGGAACGGACGCAAGTTCCATGTGATGGACACCGGCGGGTGGGAGGCACGGCCAGGCGAGCAGCTGACCGCCGACATCCGTGAACAGGCCGAGCTCGCGATCACGCTGGCCGATGTCGTCGTGTTCGTCGCCGATGCGACGACCGACGTCACCGATGACGATGTCGGCGTCGCCCGCATCCTCCAACGCTCGGGTGTGCCGTATCTTTTCGCAGCCAACAAGGCGGACGCCCCGACCGTCGAATCGGAACTCACCCACCTGTGGGGTCTCGGACTCGGCGAGCCGATCCCGGTATCGGCACTCCACGGTCGAAACACGGGAGACCTGCTCGACAGGATCGTGGCGTTGCTCCCCGAGGACCTTGACGGGGATCCTCCGCCGAAGACGGTCGCACGACTTGCGATCATCGGACGCCCGAACGTCGGCAAGTCGACACTCCTCAACAGGCTGGCGGGGGAGGAGCGTGTTCTCGTTTCCGATGTGCCGGGGACAACCCGCGATCCGATCGATCAGATCGTCGACATCGATGGAGAGCCATTCGAGATCATCGACACGGCCGGCATCAAGCGCCGCACGAAAATCACCGACGATGTCGACTACTACGCCGTCCTACGCGCCCACGACGTGGTGCGACGGTCAGACGTCGTCCTGTTCGTGATCGACGGGCAGCGCGGTGCAACGCATCAGGAGCAGCGGCTTGCCGAGGAGATCGTCCATGCAGGCAAGGGTCTGCTCCTCGTCCTCAACAAGTGGGATGAACTGACGGAGGACGAACGACTCAACACCGAGGATTCGGTGGCCGACCGGTTGTCGTTCGTCGATTGGGCACCGATCCTGCGGATGTCGGCACTCACCGGTGCAAGGACCCACCGCCTCCCGCAGTACATCCGCACAGTGCTCGAACACCGGCGCCAACACATCCCTGCGCCCGAGGTCAACCGCCTCGTCCGCAAGCTCCAGGAAGCCCACCCGCCACCTGTACGCAAGGGACGTCGCGCCAAGATTCTGTATGCCGTGCAGGCGGAGAACGATCCACCGACGTTCGTGCTGTTCGTGCGCGGTGGCGAACTCGGTCCGGATTATCTGCGGTTCATCGAAAATCAGCTCCGCGACACCTACGATTTCACCGGTACGCCGATCCGGATCCGCACGAGAAACAGGCACTGATGGACAAACGCCTCGACGAAGCAACCAAACAGGCGCTCGGGGGCGGTCCTGCGAAGTACCACGACAAGCTCGTCACCCAGAACAAGCTGTTCGTCAGGGATCGCATTGCGTTGCTTGTCGATGAGGATTCGTTCATCGAGGACGGACTGCTCTCCCGCAGCGACGACAACACCCTCGCTGCGGACGGTGTTGTCACAGGCAGAGCCAGGATCGACGGCCGACCCGTGGCGATCATCGCAAACGATCCGACCGTCAAGGCCGGCTCGTGGGGTCGGAACACCGTAGAAAAGATGATCCGCATCCTCGAAGCAGCGTACGACGAGCTGCTTCCCGTGTTCTACCTGGTCGACTCCGCGGGGGCCAGGATCACCGATCAGATCGATCTGTTCCCGGGTCGCCGGGGTGCGGGCAAGATCTTCTACAACCAGATCAGGCTCTCGGGACGCGTGCCCCAGATCTGCTGCCTGTTCGGACCATCGGCCGCCGGTGGGGCGTACATCCCGTCGTTCTGCGACGTCGTCGTCATGGTCGAGGGCAACGCCTCTATGTACCTCGGTTCACCCCGGATGGCCCAGATGGTCGTTGGTGAGATCACGACGCTCGAGGCAATGGGCGGCGCACGGATGCACTGTGAGACGTCCGGGTGCGGCGACGCCCTCGTGTCCTCGGACGAGGAAGCCATCGAATGGGCCAAGGCATACTTCTCCTATCTGCCGGACCACTACCGGGTTCGCCCGAACGACTACGCCGCCATGCCCCCGGTGGATTCGTCCGATATCGGATCGGTCCTGCCCGAGGATCCGTCGGCTCCCTACGACATGCACGATTTCATCGAAGGGCTCGTCGATGAGGAGTCCTTCTTCCCGATCAAGGATCTGTTCGCCCGAGAGCTCATCACCGGTTTCGCACGGCTTTCGGGGGAGACCATCGGGATCGTCGCCTCCCAGCCCGCCCACCTCGGTGGTGTGCTGTTCGTCGACTCTGCTGACAAGGCTGCTCGCTTCATGTGGCTGTGTGATGCGTTCAACATCCCGCTGCTGTTCCTCGCCGATGTCCCCGGCTTCATGATCGGAAGCCAGGTCGAGGCCCAGGGGATCATCAGGCATGGCGCCAAGATGCTGACAGCCATGGCCGAATCGACGGTGCCCCGTATCTCGGTCATCGTCAGGAAGGCCTACGGCGCCGGTCTGTACGCCTTCTCGGGACCGGGCTTCCGACCCGAGGCAACCATCGCGCTTCCGACCGCGGAGATCGCCGTCATGGGTCCCGAAGCGGCCGTCAACGCCGTCTACTTCAACGTGATCGAGAGTCTCGACGAACCGGAACGGTCGGCCTTCGTCGAGGAGAAGCGCAACGAGTACAACGAGGATGTCGACCTGTACCGCCTTGCGGCGGAGGATGTCATCGATGCGGTCATCGAGCCAGTCGACTTGCGAAGCGAACTCATCCGGAGGTACGCGATCGCCCGACGCAAGGATCGATCGTTCTCCGGACGCAGACACGGCGTCCCACCGGTATGACGGACGACCCCGAAAGGGATTCAGAAGACATCGATTCTTCCGATGATTCTGAGGATGACCCTGGTTGGCCGATTTCATTCCTGCTCCTCGCCGGAGCAGGCGCTTTGTACCTCATCCTGCGCGTCTTCCAGATGGTCAGGGATCTCGTGACGTGAGACGGTGGCTCCTCACATTCGGCGCCTTCGCAGTGGTTGTCGCCGGATGTGGTGGAGGAACGGAACCGAAGCCGCCCGAGTATGTGACCAACTCCGACATCGGGTCCTACTTCGACGCTGAACAGGCAGAGGGCACCATCGTCCTCAAGAAGATCGGGTC
Source organism: uncultured Acidimicrobiaceae bacterium (assembly GCA_964505525.1). Taxonomy (GTDB): domain Bacteria; phylum Actinomycetota; class Acidimicrobiia; order Spongiisociales; family UBA5794; genus UBA5794. Next base: position 4,340 of record CAZDIQ010000133.1, read on the forward strand.
CGATGAACCACCGATCGTGTTCGATCTTCCGAACGCACGAGCCGACTTTCCTCCCGCTGAAACCTTCAAGATCCTCGCGACGCTCGTCTTCCGAGAGTCGGGCACCCTCGAGTCGCTCGACTCCGAGTTGCAGTGGGACGGCAAGGGACCGGATGTCCCGCCGTGGAACCGGGTGCACACGTTGCGTACAGCAATGGAGAGGGAATCCGAGTGGTTCTATGCGCAGCTCACCGACGAACTCGGGATCGGTCCCATGGAGGTCTGGGTGAACCGAGTCGGTTTCGGCAACGGGAACATCCGCGGATCGATGCGAGGTTCGTATTGGCTCGATGGGACGCTCCTCACGGATGCGATGCATCAGGCCGCATTCATGGCCGACCTGTTCAGTGAGAGTCCGACATTCAATCGGTACGCAGCCTTCGATGTGAAAGAGATGATGCACGTCGAGGAAGGCGACGGATGGACGTTCACCTGGTTCACGGGAACGGACAAGACCGCCGTTGACCCCGTTGGATGGCTCGTCGGTGCGCTCACCACCGAGGACGAGGACTGGGCGGTCGCCATGCACATCCGCATCCCACCAGGCTCACCCGTCGACCTCGACAAGCGGAAGCGACTCACGCTCGCAATTCTCGAAGGTGAAGGCATGATCGCCGGCTCCGGGCAGTGACAAGGCTCCCGAGCGCCTAATCTTGCCCAAACGGGCTGTAGCGCAGCCAGGCAGCGCACCGGTCTGGGGGACCGGGGGTCGCCGGTTCAAATCCGGCCAGCCCGAC
>CAZDIQ010000134.1:0-5041 GCA_964505525.1 uncultured Acidimicrobiaceae bacterium
CTGAAAGCTGAAAGCTCAAACCTCGGTTCCTACCGAGCTCGCAATGCCCGAATCTGGCTCGCCACTGACTCGAACGATCCTCCGCCCGGGGTGATCCTGTTTTCGACCGATGTGCGGGGTGAGGTCCGTTCGAGATCCTCGGCTATGAAGTTGCTGTCGGCAGCGATCAGCTCGTCGGGGGTGAGGTCGGCGAAGGTCCGACCGTCGACCACGAGCGATGCAACGAGGTTGCCCACGGTGTGGTGTGCGGTACGGAACGGTACCCCTCGCTCGACGAGCACCTCGGCAAGATCGAGGGCGGTCACCCAGGTCTGGGGTTCCGGGGCATGGAATTCTGCCGTAGCGATCATGCCGCCGAGGGCACGCAGCGAGCCGGCAAGCGTGTCATCGGCGTGGAACACCAAGCGCTTGTCCTCCTGCAGATCGCGGTTGTAGGTCATCGGCAGACCCTTCTGCAGCGTGACGATCGATGTCAGATCACCGATCACGGAGGCGGTCCTCCCCCGGACGAGCTCGGCGATGTCGGCGTTCTTCTTCTGCGGCATCGCCGAAGATCCTGTCGTGTAGGCATCGGCGAACGTGACCCACCCGAACTCGGACGAGCACCACAGGATCATCTCCTCCGCCAGCCGTGACAGATGGACCATCGACTGGGTGGCACACCAGATGAACTCACCGACGAAGTCCCTGGACGCAACAGCGTCCATCGAGTTCGCAAACACCCCTGTCATTGACAACATTTCGGCCGGCACCGAAGGGTCGAGTGGAAGGGACGATCCACCTGACGCTCCCGCCCCCAACGGCGAGACATCGATCCGCGATACCGCGTCCAGGAACCGATCGGCATCGCGCTCCAACATCCAGGCGTACGCGAGCAGATGATGGGCAAGCGGCACGGCTTGGGCCTGCTGGACATGGGTGTACGACGGAACAACGGCATCACTGACGGCCTCCGCCTGGTCGATGAGGACGTCGATGAATCCATCGATGTCTTTGACCCGTTCGAGCACTGAGCGGCGGAGATACAACCGCAGATCGAGGGCGACCTGGTCGTTGCGGGACCTGCCGGTGTGCAGCTTCCCCGCCAGATCCCCGATCAACTCCCCGAGGCGCCGTTCGACCGAGCTGTGCACATCCTCATCCGAGTCGAGGAACACGAACGAGCCATCGTCGGCCTCGCCCGCGATCTGAGCGAGACCTGCCACCAGAGCCGACGTCTCCTCCTCGGTCAGGAGACCGACCGACCCGAGCATCGACGCGTGCACAACCGAACCGGCAACATCGTCGGCGAGGAGTCTCCGATCCGAGTGATCGACCGTGAACGCCCAGAGTTCCGCTGCGGGACCCTCCGTGAACCGTCCTCCGGACCACAACGACACGATCTACTCTCCCTCACCGATTCGCTTCTCGGCAAAGGTACGCAGTCGCAGCGACTGAAGGCGGATGAAACCTTCCGCATCGGCCTGGTTGTAGACGTCGTCGGCCTCGAACGTCACCGTCGCCTCGTCGTAGAGCGCATTGGTGTCGGAGCGCCGACCATCGACGATCGCCTGACCTTTGTACAGCTTCATGCGGGCCTCGCCGGTGACCGGCTTCTGGAGGTCATCCATGAACTGTTGGAGTGCCTCGCGCTCGGGAGCGAACCAGAACCCGTTGTAGACCATCTCCGCATACCGGTTGGACAGTTCGTCGCGAAGGTGTGCGACTTCGCGGTCGAGCGTGAGCGACTCGACGGCACGGTGGGCGTGATAGAGGATCGTGCCACCGGGCGTCTCGTAGACCCCGCGACTCTTCATGCCGACGAAACGGTTCTCGACGATGTCGACTCGTCCGACACCGTGGCGACCCCCGATCTCGTTGAGTCGTTTGAGCAGCGCGACCGGGGGCAGTCTGACCCCGTCGACCGACACGGGATCCCCCTCCTCATACCCGATCGTCACGAACTCAGGCTCGTCGGGTGCGTCGGTCGGATCGACGGTCATCTGGAACATGTCCTTCGGCGGACCGCTCCACGGGTCCTCGAGGATCCCGCCCTCGTAGGAGATGTGGAGCAGGTTGGCGTCCATCGAATACGGCCGCTCCGTCGTGACCGGAACGGGAATCCCGTGCTCCTTCGCATACGCGATGCAGTCCGCACGACCCTTCAGGTCCCATTCCCGCCACGGGGCGATCACCTTGATGTCCGGCTTGAGTGCGTATGCCGACAGCTCGAACCGGACCTGGTCGTTCCCCTTTCCCGTGGCGCCGTGGGCAATGGCATCGGCCCCGGTCTCGATCGCCGTACGGACGAGCCCCTTCGAGATCACCGGTCTCGCAAGCGACGTGCCCATCAGGTAGTACCCCTCGTACAGGGCCGACGCCCTGAAAGCGGGGAACACGTAGTCACGGACGAACTCTTCGGTGAGGTCCTCACAGATGGCTTCGACCGCTCCCGTCTCGAGCGCCTTCACCCGGGCCTGCTCGGTTTCCTCGCCCTGCCCGACGTCGGCGGTGTACGCGACGACTTCGGCTCCGTATTCCTCCTGGATCCACCGCAGGATCACGGATGTGTCGAGCCCGCCGCTGTACGCGAGGACCACTTTCTTGATGTCCCTACTCACGTTTGTCTTCCTTCTATGCGCAGTGCAATCGTCTTGGCTCCGACCGCCTCGTCCGCTATGACCAGAATCGTGTCGTCGCCTGCGACCGTCCCGAGGACGCCGTCGAGCTCGGCAGCATCGATCCTGCTTGCGACAAGGTGCGCTCCGCCGGGTGGCACTCGCAGAACAACGAGGGTTCCCGACGTCGCAATGGTCTCGACGAACTCGTCCACGGCGTCGTACAACGCGGAGAGTCGCTCATCGTCCTCGGCGGCAGTACCGAGGCGATACAGCAGCTTGCCCCCGACCCGTACCCGGGTCGCACCGACCGCATCGAGATCCCGCGAAATGGTCGCCTGGGTCACGTCGAACCCGCGAGCGACGAGTGCGTCTCGGATCACCGCCTGTGTCTCGACATCAGACGATGCAAGAAGCGAACGGATGGTTCGACGCCGGGTCTGGGTATCGGACCTCATACGACCTCATTGGTGATCATCGTGCCGATCCCTTCCGGCGTGAATATCTCGAGCAGCAGCGAATGTTGGATACGCCCATCGAGGATGTGGACATGATCGACCCCACCATCGATTGCGGCCAAACAGGCGTTGATCTTCGGAAGCATCCCTGCCGAGGCGACCCCCGAGGCGACGAGTTCGGCGAGATCCCGTGGGGAGATGCTCGAGATCAGCGTCGAATCGTCGTCGAGATCCCTGTAGAGACCCTCGACATCGGTGAGAAACACGAGCTTGGATGCCCCGATCGCGGATGCGAGGGCACCCGCCGCAGTGTCGGCGTTGAGGTTGTACGTCTTGCCGTCGTTTCCGCGGGCGATCGGCGCGACAACCGGGACGTAGCCGTGTGCCTGGAGACCCTTGACGAGCTCGACATTGACCTTCGACACCTTGCCTACGAATCCGAGCCGTTCATCCTCGGGTTCGGCGAGGAACAGGTTTGCATCGAGTCCCGAGACCCCGGTCGCCAACGATCCGTGGTTGTTGACAAGCCGTACGATGTCGGGGTTGACCTCACCGACGAGCGTCGATTGCACGATGCGCATGGTCGCTTCATCGGTGACGCGAAGACCCTCGACCCATTGCGGTTCCAGCCCCCGTTGTCCCATGGCTGCCGAGATGTGCGGTCCGCCACCGTGGACGATGATCGGATTGATCCCCACGTAATGGAGCATTGCCACATCGTCAGCGAATGAGCCACGCAGATCCTCGTCGATCATGGCGGAACCGCCGTACTTGATGACCACGGTAGAACCACGGAACCGTCGGATGAAGGGCAGAGCTTCCGAGAAGATCCCCGCCTTGCCCATCGTCGTCGCGATACGCGGTTTCGCTGAAGTCGGTGCTGAATGACCGGTCAAGGCATCCACCCTTCGGTTGGTAGGCCGTCGGTCTCGTCGAAACCGAACATGAGATTCGCGCATTGGATCGCCTGACCCGCAGCGCCCTTCACAAGGTTGTCGATGGCGCAAAGAGCGATGAGTGTCCCCGTGCTCTCGTCGAGGTGATACGACACAAGGGCGTTGTTCGACCCGACGACCCAGCGCGTCTGTGGCGGCTCATCGACGAGCCTGACGAATGCGGAATCGGAGTACTGCTTGTCGAAAGCGTTGGTGACATCGTCGATGGTCGTTCCCGGGGTCGTCGTCAGGTAGGTCGTCGACAGAATGCCCCGCTGCATCGGGACGAGATGCGGTGTGAACACGAGACCGACGTCCGCTCCCGATGCGGCACCGAGCGCCTGGACCATCTCAGGTTGATGACGATGCTCGAAGATCTTGTACGCCTTGACCGACTCGTCGATCACACCGAACCGCAGGTCGTCGGAAGCGGCGCGTCCCGCCCCCGATACGCCCGACATCGAATCAACGATCACCCTGCTCGGATCGACGAGTTGGTCGACGAGCAAGGGCGCGATCGGGAGAATCGCGGACGTCGGGTAGCACCCCGGTGCTGCGACGCGGTCCGAAACTTTGATGGTGTCGCCGAAGATCTCGGGGAGTCCGTATGCCCACCTACCGAGTTCGTCGGGATAGGGGTGCTGCGTCCCATACGCCTCCTCGTACCGATCGGCGGAGTCGAACCTGAAGTCGCTCCCGAGGTCGATGACCTTGACTCCCCGCTCGATCAGCTCGATTGCGGGCTGGGCAGAGGCACCATGGGGCATGGCGAGAAAGGCGACGTCGAGATCGGCGAACCGGTCGGGATCGAACGTCTCGAGTACCCGATCGCCACCGCTGAGATGGGGATGGACCTCGGAGAGTCGCGCACCCGCGTTCGAATGTGCCGTCAGCACACGGACGCTGAACTGCGGATGATTGTCAAGAAATCTGATGAGCTCGCCACCCCCGTACCCGGAAGCGCCCACCACGGCTGTCTGAAGCATCTCACGAGTATACGCATATACGGCGATTGTGTATAGAGGACTGGGGAGGCGAGGACGGAGGACAA
>CAZDIQ010000135.1:0-5038 GCA_964505525.1 uncultured Acidimicrobiaceae bacterium
CGAGGGCGTGTGCAATGGCATCGCGCATCTCCGGCGAAGGTCTGGTGATCGTGTCTGAGCGAAGATCGATCATCGCGGTCCGCCGATGTTGCAAGGCCTTTGTGTGTCAGTCGCCATTCTTCACTCGTCCTCAGGTTGGTCAACGTAGTCGCGCGGCTGCAGGACGGAGATGAGGGTCCCGTTCGCTCCCACGATGGAAGTCCATTCGGGTATGTCGATGGAGATGTCGGCGATCGTTGCCGTGCGCATGTCTGCGTTGGTCCCCGTGAGGCGTCGCACGGTCATCGACCACGTGGGTTGGTGCCCCACGAGCATGATCCGAGTGGATGTCCCGCCGTGGTACGCAGCGCTGTTGAGGGTGTCGGACACCCCGGCCCCGTACAAAGAATCGTCGAGGACCAATCGTGAACTCCACCCACCGGTTATCCGTGCGAGTTCGGCGGTCGATCTGGCCCTCACAGCGGTGGAAGACACGACGACGTCGGGGACGAGGTCGAGCTCTCTGACGACGAGACCCATCCGCTCGGCAGCGCGAATCCCTCGGTTGGACAATGGGCGGTCATGGTCCGATCGGGCACCGGCGTCCCAATCCGACTTCCCGTGGCGCATCAGCATCAAATGCAGCATGCGACGAGGCTACACATGCGCGGGATGCCACACGGAGACCATCGGTGCTGGCAGCGAGCGGTCTGGATGTGAGTAGCGTGGCGGTGCGTTACCCGGCCACGAGTCGTTCACACACGTAGTCGATACACACGGTGAGGGCCGCCACGTCGGAGGGGTCGATCGTCGGGAAGGTTGCGATGCGCAGCTGATTGCGACCCAGCTTGCGATACGACTCGGTGTCGACGATCCCGTTCGCACGCAGGACCGCAGACAGTTCGTTGGCGTCGATCGTGTGGTCGAAGTCGATGGTCACGACCGTCGTCGACCTGCGGTCACGCTTCGCTACAAAGGGCGATGCGATGTCGCTCGTGTCTGCCCATTCGTACAGGGTGCCCGATGATGTCGAGGCACGACCTGCCGCCCACTCCATGCCCCCGTTGGCGAGTACCACGTCGAGTTGTTTGTTGAGCAGGAACAGGGTCGTGATGGCCGGTGTGTTGTATGTCTGGTCGAGCAACGAATTCTCGATCGCTGTCGTCAGCGACAGGAAGGGAGGGATCCATCGGCCCGACCGGGCGACCTCCTCAGCCCGGTCACGAGCCGCAGGCGAGAAGAACGCGCACCAGAGGCCACCTTCCGAGCCGAGAGCCTTCTGTGGCGAGAAGTAATAGGCGTCGGTGTCCGCGATGTCGATCGGGATCGCTCCAGCCGCAGATGTGCCGTCGACGAGGACCAACGCATCGGTCAGCCTTGCTACGGGTGCGGTCACCCCTGTGCTCGTTTCGTTGTGGACGAATGCAACCGTGTCGACTCCCTCGATCGGCAGAGGATCGGGGGCATCCCCGGGTTCGGCCTCGACGACAACGGGATCCGCGAGGAAAGGGGCACCGGCGGTGACCGAGGCGAATTTCTGCGAGAACTCGCCGCAGACGAAGTGTCCGGACCGCTCCGCGATGAGGCCGAATGTGGCGGCGTCCCAGAAGGCCGTCGCGCCACCGACTCCGACGATCACCTCGTACCCATCGGGTGCTTCGTACAGGGCGCTCAGTTTCTCCCGCGCACCGGCGACGAGCGCCTTCACGCCTGGTCGACGGTGACTCGTCCCGAGGAGACTTGATCCGGTGGCCGCGAGAGCGGCGACGTGGTCGGGCTCAATCCTGCTCGGACCAGATCCGAATCGACCGTCTGACGGGAGCAGGGCCTCCGGTATCAAGATTGCGGTGTGCTCGCCCATGCCTATCGTTCGTCCTCGAAATCATCGGAAGTGTTGAAGGTTCAGGAGAGTAGTGGCTGTGACCGTACGCGAATCCATCTCGCTCAGGGCGCTCGGTGTCCAACCGTCGGCGACCCTGGCCATCACGGCGACGGCCGCCCGATTGCGGGCCGAGGGCAAGCCGGTGATCGGTTTCGGAGCAGGTGAACCCGACTTTCCGACCCCTGATGCCATCGTCGAAGCGGCGGTTCGGGCGGCAAGGGATGGCATCAATCACAAGTATTCGCCAGCTGCCGGTCACGCCGCTCTGCGAACGGCCATCGCCGACAAGACGCTGCGAGATTCTGGTTTCGACGTCGATCCTTCCCAGGTCGTCGTCACGAATGGCGGTAAGCAGGCTGTGTACCTGGCGTGTCAGACGCTGCTTGACGACGGCGACGAGGTCCTGATCCCGTCTCCGTTCTGGGTCACCTATCCCGAGGCGGTTGCGCTGGCTGGTGGGGTGCCGGTCACGATCCCGACCGACGAGTCGACCAACTTCGAAGTGACGATCGACCAGCTCGAGGCTGCCACCACCGATCGCACCAAGATGCTGATCTTCGTGAGTCCATCGAACCCGACAGGGTCGGTCTACGACCCCGCGATGGTGAAGGCCGTGGGGGAGTGGGCGGCACGTCACGGCATCTGGGTCATGACCGATGAGATCTATGAGCATCTGGTGTACGGCGATGCAAGGTTCACATCCGTACCGGTCGAGGCTCCCGAAGTGTCATCGAGGTGTGTGGTCATCAACGGTGTCTCGAAGACCTATGCCATGACCGGTTGGCGGGTCGGTTGGTTGATCGCACCCGAGCAAGTCGCACAAGGTGCGACCGGGATCCAGTCGCATCTTTCGTCGAATGTCAACAACGTTGCGCAGGCCGCAGCACTCGAAGCTGTCACCGGATCGCTCGATGCGGCCGCCGAGATGCGAGTTGCATTCGATCGCCGACGTCGGACGATGGTCGACATGCTCCGTGCGATCGATGGTGTCACCTGTCAGGAGCCGCAGGGTGCCTTCTATGCGTTCCCGAATCTCAAGGGTCTGCTCGGTCGACCCATTGCAGGTCGCGTGTCGGAATCTTCACTCGACCTCGCTGCATGGATTCTCGAGGAGGCGAACGTTGCGATCGTTCCCGGGGAGGCGTTCGGCGCTCCAGGGTATGCCCGTTTCTCGTTCGCCCTCAGTGATGAGGATCTGGTCGAAGGTATCAGCCGGATCCAGGCGCTCGTCGCAACCCCTTGATCGCTTCGAGAAGTGTGTCGAAGCTGGCGTGCCGTGGGTCGATGACCTTGAAGTGATCAACCGCCTCGAGTTCGCTCAGCTCACAGAGATCTCCCGCACGCGAGGCGTACGAGCGGGCCTGGGAGATGTCCACATCAGCATCGTCGGTCCCATGGATGAGATGCACCGGGACCTGCGGCGAGCCGCTCAGTGATGCGGCGTTCCAGGTGTCCGGGTCGTCAGCGAGAGGGACCCCCACGAAACTCGTCGCCGGCTCGACTCCGGGCAGATCCGAGTACCGGGTGACGATGTCCTCGAGGTCGGTCACCGCGGCGATTCCCACGGCGCCTGCGACATCGTTGCGTCGATGGACCGCGTGGAGAGCGTGGTATCCGCCCGCGGAGTGCCCGATGAGAACGATGTTGTCGGTATCGAGGCCGTGTTCGTCACCGTGCGCATGGATCCAGTCGATGACGGCGTCTATGTCCTCGTTGGATGCGGGATAAGAGCCGGGACCCCTGTGATATTCAGGATTCACCGTGGCGTAGCCATGTTGGACCAGCACCGCCGCGATCGGATCGATCGTGTCGCGCAGCCAGATGTCACGCCAGAACCCTCCGTGGATGGCAACGACGACAGGGTGCGGTCCCTCGCCATCAGGAACACGAAGATCGAGGAACCCGTCGCCGTGCACCGCATAGCGGAATTGCGAAGGGGGCACTGTCAGCTGGGCATGGAGGTACTTGATCGCATCGACGTATCCGGGCGAGCCCCGTCCGACGATGACGAGATCGGCAACGTCCGAGATGACAGAGTGCCGACGCCACTCCTCTCGCTCGTGGATGTTCGAGATGTGGATCTCGACCGTCCGGATCGATGTGGCCGAAATTGCATCCTGGATCGCACGGCTCGTGTGCGAGTACGCACCCGCGTTGAGGATGAGGGCATCGGCAGAACCGCGCGCCTGTTGGATGGCGTCGATGATCATCCCCTCGTGGTTCGATTGGAGCGTCTCGATGTCGACGCCAAGCCGCGCACCCACTCGCTTCCACAGACGTTCGAGCTGCTCGAGTGTCTCGTGTCCGTACAACGCCGGTTCGCGCTGCCCGAGGAGGTTCAGGTTGGGTCCATTGATGATGAGGAAGTTCATGTGCGTGGAGTTTCGATGGTCAGGCAGGCTCACGCAACTACGGCGTGGCGGGGATCGTGGTCCGGACGGTATTCCATTGCCGCCGCACGCACGTCGTCGGGCACCAGTTCATTGGTGAACGGTCGTTGCCCGATGATGTGACCGGTCAGGCGATCCATGAACAGACCCGCATCGACCTCGTAGGCGTCAGCGACGGAACCCGTTGCCTCGGGGAGCATCGGGATATCGAGGAGCCGGTAGATCGGAACGAGCACCTCATTGATGACCCGGCTGTTGGACAGGACGATCACGCCGCCAACGTGAGCGGCGTTGCGGGTGAGTCGCTGACCGACCCCCATGACTTTCTTCGACCCGATGTGCACGCTGTATTGACCGGGGCAGTACTCCCCGGGAATCTCGCCGACCTCCCCGTGGATGCCGAAGTCGGCGAGGGTGTCGACGACGAATCCCGACAACGCCCTGAAGCTGTCATGCATCGTTGATGCCGGATCGTCGACCTGCCTAGTCCACCCGAACCTGACCGTGGATTCGTGAAAGACGGCTGCTCGCCCGCCCGCGATACGCACCGTCGGTTCGAATCCGTGCTGTGCCGCGAGGTCGACAGAGTCTTGGAACCCGGCCGATGACGTGTCGTGCTTACCGAACGCGAGGACCCGGGACGACAGCCCGACCTCGAACGTTTCAGGCATGGTTCCATCGCTGACCGCCCGCAAGATCGCACGCGACGTCGCCGTATCGAGCGGACCGTCACCAGTCAATTGGTCGCGAACGACCGAAACAGATTCCATCCCGCAAAGAGTAGGGG
>CAZDIQ010000136.1:0-5029 GCA_964505525.1 uncultured Acidimicrobiaceae bacterium
AGATCCAAGATCCAAGAAGTAGAAAGCAAGCAAGCGCGGTCCCGCCAAGACGGGAGATTTCGGGTTTCGGAAGCGAGCGCAGCGAGCGACTCGGTCATTGTCGGGATTCGGACTTGGGTATCCGGTACTCGGATCCTATATCACGCTCGTCGGCCCGAACATTTCTCGGAGTTCGGCGAACAGTGCTGAACGTGGGTTCACGGCATATTCGGAGCTGACCCGCACGATGCGAACCCCTGCGTCCCCCGTCATATGGATGTAGACGGGGGCAGAGCCGGGGTGATTGGCAAGCACATCCTTGAGCTTCTCTGCCACGGATGCCGACATGCGCGACGCTGGCACACTCACACGCACGCTTGTGTCCGCCGTGAGTTCCGGTTCATTGACGTGGGTGACCATGAACTTCACGTCGTCGCCACGGTGATCCACCCGACCCTGGAGGATTACGACGGCGTCCTGACGGATCATGGGACCGTAGTCCGCCACGGTCTTCGGGAACGCAACCGCCTCGACGCTCCCTGACAACCCTTCAACGGTGAAATACACCATCGGTTCGCCACCGCGGGTGTACCTGCGATTGAGCGCTCCGATGACACCACCGATCGTTGCTTGGGACCGGTCCTCCTTTTCCCACAGCTCCGGGATCTCGGTATCGGTAAGCGCCGCCATGCGTTTCTCGACACCAAGCAGCGGGTGGTCGGAGATGTAAAGCCCGAGCATCTCCTTCTCGAACGCAAGCTTGACCTTCTTGTCCCACTCGTGTTCCGGGATCTCCTGATTGACATCAGCCACCTCGGAGGTCGCACCGCCGAACAGGCTGAATTGTCCGGCCTCCTCGGCCTTGCGACGATTGACCGTCCCATCGATGATCGTGTGAGCAACCTCGAGCAGGCCACGTCGCGGGTGCCCGAGGCTGTCGAACGCCCCCGCCTTGATCATCGATTCGATCGAGCGCTTGTTCAACACCTGGACGTCCACACGGTCCATGAAGTCGAAGAAACTCGAGTACGGACCGTTCCTCGTCCGCTCCTCGACGACGAGATCGGTGACCGCTTCGCCCACGTTGCGGACGGCCGACAACCCGAAGACGATTTCACCGTCATGGGCCAAGAAGTCCCGTTCGGCCACATTCACGCTCGGGACGGACACATTGAGGTCCATCATCCTGCATTCGTGAAGGTACGCAGCGGTCCTGTCCTTGTCCTTCTTGGTGGCGGTCAGGAGAGCCGCCATGTACTCGGCCGGGTAATGCACCTTGAGCCACGCGGTCTGGTATGCCACGAGCGCATATGCCGCAGAGTGGGATCGGTTGAATCCATAGCCTGCGAAGTGCTCGATGAATCCGAACAGATCCTTGCCGAGTTGTTCGTCGTGGCCATTTGCCACCGTGCCCGCGACGAATCGCTCCTCCTGTTCGGCCATCAGGGCGGGAATCTTCTTGCCCATCGCCTTGCGAAGGTTGTCCGCCTCAGCCATGGAGAATCCGGCGATGGCCTGGGCAGCCTGCATCACCTGTTCCTGATAGACCATGATCCCGTACGTGTCACCAAGCACCGATTCGAGGTCAGGGTGGAGATACTCGACACTTGCCTTGCCGTTCTTCCGGTCGGCGTACTCAAGATGCATCCCTGCTCCGAGCGCGCCGGGGCGGTAGAGCGCGTTGAGGGCGATGAGATGCTCGAACTCATCAGGCCCGAGGTTGCGCATCAAGGCCCGCATCGGTCCACCCTCGAACTGGAACACGCCCATCGTGTCGCCGGCCCGGAACATCTGGAACACCTTCTCGTCGTCGAGTGGCACGTTGTCGATGTCGGGTCGTGTGCCTGTGTTCTTCTCGATCAACTCGAGCGACCGTTCGATCGTGGTCAAGTTGCGCAGACCGAGGAAGTCCATCTTGAGGAGTCCGAGTTCCTCGACGCCGTGCATCTCGAACTGCGTGACGACTTCGGCGTCATCGCCCTTTCGCTGGATCGGGACGATGTTCGTCAGGGGTTCGGGTGAGATGACCACCGCCGCGGCGTGGATCGAGTCCTGCCGGCGCAACCCTTCAAGCCCGCGGGCAGTCTCGATGATCTCCTTTGCACCATCGAGCGTCTCAAGCAGATCACGCAGACCGGCTGCAGCGTTGTAGTGGTCCCTGAGATCGGCCGCCGCTGACGCATCGGGTTTGGTGAGGCATTGGTCGATGGTCGCGTCGTTGCCCAGGATCGCGGGAGGCATTGCCTTTGCAAGCTGGTCGCCGATCGAATACGGGTAATCGAGGACACGTGCGGCGTCCCTGATCGCCTGCTTCCCTTTGATGGTCGAGAACGTGATGACCTGGGCGACATGGTCGGTCCCATACTTTTCTGCGGTGTACCTGATCATCTCGCCCCGGTACCGCTCATCGAAGTCCATGTCGATATCGGGCATTTCCTTGCGCCCCGGATTCAGGAAGCGTTCGAAGATCAGCCCATATCTGAGCGGATCGAGGTCGGTGATGCGGAGGCAGTACGCCACGATGGAGCCTGCGGCGCTCCCCCGCCCCGGTCCTGTGCGGATTCCGCTTCTGGCTGCGTAGGCGATGAGATCCCAGACGATCAAGAAATACGACGAGAACCCCATCTCCGAGATGACACGGAGTTCGTAGTCGATTCTGTCGGTTTGCGTGTTGTCGAGCGATCCATAGCGCTCCACCGCACCGGCCATCACGAGCTCCCTGAGGTAGGAGTCCTCGTCGTGCCCGATCGGAACGGAGAACGGTGGCAGAAGGACGCGACCGAGGTCGATGTTCACATCCGTGCGTTCTGCGATTGCGAGGGTGTTGTCGCATGCCCCCGGGTACTGATCCTGTGGGAACAGCGCCCGCATCTGCGCTGACGACTTCACATAGAACTCTTGGCCGTGGAGCCTGAAACGATCCTGGTCGGATTTGAGTGCCCCGGTCTGGATGCAGAGCAACGCGTCGTGGGCATCCGCCTCGTGGGCGTGCGTGTAGTGCGAATCGTTGGCGGCGAGCAGGGGCATGTCGAGTTTGCGCGAGATTGCAAGGAGGTCGTCCATGATCTTGCGCTGTGCGGGGATGCCATGGTCCTGGAGTTCGACGAAGAAGTTCTCGCGACCAAAGATGTCCTGGTACATGGCGGCGGCAGCGACAGCTGCATCGAAATCTCGCTCCTGGGAACGCTGATCGTCGTCGGCTGCCTCATCGACGCCGAGAAGCTGGGGAACATGCCCACCAAGACAGCCGGTCGTTGCCACCAGCCCCTCCGAATACTCCGACAGGAGTTCTGCGTCGATCCTCGGCTTGTAGTAGTAGCCCTCCAGATAGGCACGAGAGGTCAGCTGGATCAGGTTCCGGTACCCGGCATCGCTCGTCGCGAGGATGGTCATGTGGTACCGCTTGTCATCGCGCCTCGGCAACCTGTCCTTGCGGGACCCCGGGGTCAGGTATGCCTCCATGCCGATGATCGGCTTGACACCGACCGAGCGAGCCGCCTTGACGAAATCGACCACGCCGTACATGACACCGTGGTCCGTGATTGCCACGGCAGGTTGACCGTCCGCTGCCACCGCCTGGACGAGATCTGCAACCCTCGCCGCACCGTCGAGCATCGAAAACTCGGTATGAACATGCAAATGCGCGAAGCTGTCAGCCAATCGAATCCCTCATCGAATCACATGCATGTAAGCAGTCTCTGGTCGCCTGTGTGAGGACTACCCAGATCGGCCCGTCGCGCCGAGATCACATCATCACCCGTGCGCCCTAAGGTAGTGCCGATTGGGCATCAGCGTTCGTGCAACACCGAGGAGCAGCGAGTGGGAGTAGTAGGGATTCTGACCGGCGGAGGCGATTGCCCCGGCCTGAACGCAGTGATACGCGGCGTCGTTTGCCGAGCCGAGGAGCACGGGTTCGAGGTTGTGGGGATCCGCGATGGTTGGGCCGGTCTGATGACGGACAAGGTGATCCCCCTCGACCGCGAGGCGGTGCGAGGGATTCTTGGGCGCGGTGGCACGATCCTCGGAACATCGCGGATGGATCCGTATGTCCACGGTGATGGCCTCGCAACGTGCCAACCGACACTCGACCGCCACGACATCGACCGCATCATCGTCGTCGGCGGGGACGGGACCCTTCGTTCGGCCATGGGGCTCGCCAACGAGGGCCTAGGTGTCATCGGGGTCCCGAAGACCATCGACAACGACATCGCCGGGACGGACATCACGTTCGGTTTCGAGACGGCGGTACAGGTCGCAACCGATGCCATCGACCGCCTTGCCACGACGGCGGAGGCCCACAACCGAGTGGTCGTCGTCGAGGTGATGGGCCGCACGAAAGGGTGGATCGCCACCCATGCGGGAATCGCCGGCGGTGCCGACTACGTCCTCGTTCCCGAATTCGAGTACGACATCGACGAGATGGTTGCAACCATCGAACAGCGACACCAGCGCGGCCACAGGTATTCGATCGTGGTCGTCGGTGAGGGTATCGACCCGCCTCCGGGCTACGAGGCAGGAGCCAACCGCAAGGACGCATTCGGGTTCGAACGCCTCGGTGGTGTCGCCTATCAGGTGGCAGAAGCGATCGAGGACCGGACCAGCTACGAGACACGGGTGTCGATCCTCGGCCACATCCAACGGGGAGGAACCCCGGTCGCATCCGACAGAGTTCTTGCCACGCGCCTTGGCGTCACGGCTGCGGACTATGCGTCACAGAACCTGTCGAACGTCGTCGTGGCGGTTCGAGGCTCGAGGATCGAGGCGGTCCCGATCGAAGAGGTATGCGCCGAAATCCGAAGCGTCCCCGAGGACCTGTACAACACGGCGCGGACGTTCTTCGGCTGAGGCACTTCAGTTCTCAGCTTTCAGCTTTCAGCCTTCAGCCCGAATCCCGATAAGTACCGAGTCGTTCGCCCTTTCAGAGGACAGGACAGAGGACAGAGGACAGACCGGGCGAGGCTCCAGCCCTCGGACTCGCCCAGCTCATAGTTTGCTCGGTGTCGGGCGGAGAGCGGAAAGCGCTCATGATTTCGTTCTGTGGGCTGGGGAG
>CAZDIQ010000137.1:0-5028 GCA_964505525.1 uncultured Acidimicrobiaceae bacterium
CGAGGGCGTGTGCAATGGCATCGCGCATCTCCGGCGAAGGTCTGGTGATCGTGTCGGAGCGAAGATCGATCATCGTGGTCCATCGACAATGTGAGCGTCGTGTGTGTCAGTCGCCATTCTTCACTCGTCCTCGGGTTGATCGACGTAATCGCGCGGTTGCAGGACGGTGATGAGGGTTCCGGTCGCTCCCACGATGGAGGACCAGTCGGGTACCTCAATGGAGATGTCGGCGATCGTTGCCGTGCGCATGTCTGCGTTGGTTCCCGTGAGACGTCGCACGGTCATCGACCACGTGGGTTGGTGCCCCACGAGCATGATCCTCGCGGATGTCCCGCCGTGGTGCGCAGCGCTGTTGAGGGTATCGGACACACCGGCGCCGTACAGAGATTCGTCGAGGACCAGCCGTGAACTCCACCCACCGGTGATGCGTGCGAGTTCGGCGGTCGATCTGGCCCTGACCGCGGTGGATGACACGACCACGTCGGGGACGAGGTCGAGCTCTCTCACGACGAGACCCATCCGCTCGGCAGCGCGAATCCCTCGGTTGGACAGGGGTCGGTCATGGTCGGACCGCGCACCAGCCTCCCAGTCCGACTTTCCGTGGCGCATCAGCATCAAGTGCAGCATGCGACGAGGCTACACATGCGCGGGATGCCACACGGAGAC
This sequence comes from uncultured Acidimicrobiaceae bacterium, assembly GCA_964505525.1. Classification (GTDB taxonomy): domain Bacteria; phylum Actinomycetota; class Acidimicrobiia; order Spongiisociales; family UBA5794; genus UBA5794. Next base: position 667 of record CAZDIQ010000137.1, read on the forward strand.
CATCCGTGCCGACATCGAGCGGTTTGAACACGAGGCGTGTTACCCGGCCACGAGCCGTTCACACACGTAGTCGATACACACGGTGAGCGCCTCCACGTCGGAGGGATCGATCGTCGGGAATGTTGCGATGCGCAGCTGATTCCGACCCAGCTTCCGATACGACTCGGTGTCGACGATTCCGTTCGCACGCAGGACCGCAGACAGTTCGTTGGCGTCGATCGTGTGGTCGAAGTCGATGGTCACGACCGTCGTCGACCTGCGGTCACGCTTCGCTACAAAGGGCGATGCGATGTCGCTCGTGTCTGCCCATTCGTACAGGGTGCCCGATGATGTCGAGGCACGACCTGCCGCCCACTCCATGCCCCCGTTGGCGAGTACCACGTCGAGTTGTTTGTTGAGCAGGAACAGGGTCGTGATGGCCGGTGTGTTGTATGTCTGGTCGAGCAACGAATTCTCAATCGCTGTCGTCAGCGAGAGAAAGGGCGGGATCCATCGACCGGACCCGGCGACCTCCCCAGCCCGGTCACGAGCCGCAGGCGAGAAGAATGCGCACCAGAGGCCACCTTCCGAGCCGAGAGCCTTCTGTGGCGAGAAGTAGTAGGCGTCGGTGTCCGCGATGCCGATCGGGATCGCTCCAGCCGCGGATGTGCCGTCGACGAGGACCAATGCATCGGTGAGCCTTGCGACGGGTGCGGTCACCCCCGTGCTCGTCTCGTTGTGGACGAACGCAACCGTGTCGACTCCCTCGATCGGCAGGGGGTCGGGGGCATCGCCGGGTTCAGCCTCGACGACAACGGGATCCCCGAGGAACGGGGCGCCAGTGGTGACCGAGGCGAATTTCTGCGAGAACTCGCCGCAGACGAAGTGTCCGGACCGTTCGCTTATGAGGCCGAATGTGGCGGCGTCCCAGAAGGCCGTCGCGCCACCGACCCCGACGATCACCTCGTGCCCATCGGGCGCCTCGTACAGCTCGCTCAGTTTCTCCCGCGCACCGGCGACGAGAGCCTTCACGCCCGGTCGACGATGACTCGTCCCGAGGAGGCTTGACCCTGTGGCAGCGAGAGCGGCGACGTGTTCGGGATTGATCCTGCTCGGACCGGATCCGAATCGACCGTCTGACGGGAGCAGAGCCTGCGGTATCAAGATTGCGGTGTGCTCGCCCATGCCTATCGTTCGTCCTCGAAATCATCGGAAGTGTTGAAGGTTCAGGAGAGTAGTGGCTGTGACCGTACGCGAATCCATCTCGCTCAGGGCGCTCGGTGTCCAACCGTCGGCGACCCTGGCCATCACGGCAACGGCCGCCCGACTGCGGGCCGAGGGCAAGCCGGTGATCGGTTTCGGAGCGGGTGAACCCGACTTCCCGACACCCGACGCCATCGTCGAGGCAGCGGTCAGGGCCGCAAGGGTCGGGATCCATCACAAGTATTCGCCAACAGCGGGTCATGCCGCTCTGCGCACGGCCATCGCCGAGAAGACCCTGCGAGATTCCGGTTTCGATGTCCATCCATCCCAGGTCGTCGTCACGAACGGCGGCAAGCAGGCCGTGTATCTGGCTTGCCAGACGCTGCTTGACGACGGCGACGAGGTCCTGATCCCTTCGCCGTTCTGGGTCACCTATCCCGAGGCGGTTGCGCTCGCTGGTGGGGTGCCGGTCACGATCCCGACCGACGAGTCGACCAACTTCGAGGTGACGATCGACCAGCTCGAGGCCGCGGCCACCGACCGCACCAAGATGTTGATCTTCGTGAGCCCATCGAACCCCACGGGGTCGGTCTACGAACCTGCCATGGTGAAGGCCGTGGGGGAGTGGGCGGCGCGTCACGGCATCTGGGTGATGACCGATGAGATATACGAACATCTCGTATACGGCGACGCACGGTTCACGTCCATACCCGTCGAGGCTCCGGAAGTGTCATCGAGGTGTGTGGTCATCAACGGTGTGTCGAAGACCTATGCCATGACCGGTTGGCGTGTCGGTTGGCTGATCGCGCCCGAGCACGTCGCACAGGGAGCAACGGGGATCCAGTCGCATCTTTCGTCGAATGTGAACAACGTCGCACAGGCCGCCGCACTCGAGGCGGTCACCGGGTCGCTCGATGCGGCCGCTGAGATGCGAGTCGCGTTCGATCGTCGACGTCGGACGATGGTCGACATGCTCCGAGCGATCGATGGTGTCACCTGTCAGGAACCACAGGGAGCCTTCTATGCGTTCCCGAATCTCAAGGGCTTGCTTGGGCGACCCATTGCAGGTCGTGTGTCGGAATCTTCACTCGAACTTGCTGCATGGATTCTCGAGGAGGCGAACGTTGCCATCGTTCCCGGCGAGGCGTTCGGAGCGCCCGGGTATGCCCGTTTCTCGTTCGCCCTCAGTGATGAGGATCTGGTCGAAGGTATCAGCCGGATCCAGGCGCTCGTCGCAACCCCTTGATCGCTTCGAGAAGTGTGTCGAAGCTGGCGTGCCGTGGGTCGATGACCTTGAAGTGATCAACCGCCTCGAGTTCGCTCAGCTCACAGAGATCTCCCGCACGCGAGGCGTACGAGCGGGCCTGGGAGATGTCCACATCAGCATCGTCGGTCCCATGGATGAGATGCACCGGGACCTGCGGCGAGCCGCTCAGTGATGCGGCGTTCCAGGTGTCCGGGTCGTCAGCGAGAGGGACCCCCACGAAACTCGTCGCCGGCTCGACTCCGGGCAAATCCGAGTACCGGGTGACGATGTCCTCGAGGTCGGTGACCGCGGCCATTCCCACGGCGCCCGCGAAATCGTTGCGTCGATGGGCCGCGTTGAGAGCGTGGTATCCGCCAGCGGAGTGCCCGATGAGAACGATGTTGTCAGTGTCGAGGCCGTGTTCGTCACCGTGCGCGTGGATCCAGTCGATGACGGCGTCGATGTCCTCGTTCGATGCGTGATAAGAGCCGGGACCCCTGTGATACTCCGGATTCACCGTGGCGTAGCCGTGTTGGACCAGCGCCGCCGCGATCGGATCGATCGTGTCGCGCAGCCAGATGTCGCGCCAGAACCCTCCGTGGATGGCAATGACGACAGGGTGCGGTCCGTCGCCGTCAGGAACACGAAGATCGAGGAACCCGTCGCCGTGCACCGCATAGCGGAATTGCGAAGGGGGCACTGTCAGCTGGGCATGGAGGTACTTGATCGCATCGACGTATCCGGGCGAGCCCCGTCCGACGATGACGAGATCGGCAACGTCCGAGATGACAGAGTGCCGACGCCACTCCTCTCGCTCGTGGATGTTCGAGATGTGGATCTCGACCGTCCGGATCGATGTGGCCGAAATTGCATCCTGGATCGCACGGCTCGTGTGCGAGTACGCACCCGCGTTGAGGATGAGGGCATCGGCAGAACCGCGCGCCTGTTGGATGGCGTCGATGATCATCCCCTCGTGGTTCGATTGGAGCGTCTCGATGTCGACGCCAAGCCGCGCACCCACTCGCTTCCACAGACGTTCGAGCTGCTCGAGTGTCTCGTGTCCGTACAACGCCGGTTCGCGCTGCCCGAGGAGGTTCAGGTTGGGTCCATTGATGATGAGGAAGTTCATGTGCGTGGAGTTTCGATGGTCAGGCAGGCTCACGCAACTGCGGCGTGGCGGGGATCGTGGTCCGGACGGTGTTCCAATGCCGCCGCACGCACGTCGTCGGGCACGAGTTCATCGGTGAACGGTCGGCCCCCGATGATGTGATCTGTCAGGCGATCCATGAACAGACCCGCATCGACCTCGAAGGCATCGGCGACGGAACCCGTTGCCTCAGGGAGCATCGGGATGTCGAGGAGCCGGTAGATCGGAACGAGTACCTCGTTGATGACCCGGCTGTTGGAAAGGACGATCACGCCGCCCACATGAGCGGCGTTGCGGGTGAGTCGCTGCCCGACGCCCATCACCTTCTTCGATCCGATGTGCACGCTGTACTGACCCGGGCAGTACTCCCCGGGGATCTCGCCGACCTCCCCGTGGATGCCGAAGTCGGCGAGGGTGTCGACAACGAATCCTGACAACGCCCTGAAGCTGTCATGCATCGTCGATGCCGGATCGTCGATCTGCCTGGTCCACCCGAACCGGATCGTGGATTCGTGGAAGACGGCTGCTCGCCCGCCCGCAATACGCACCGTCGGTTCGAATCCGTGCTGTGCCGCGAGGTCGAGAGCGTCTTGGAACCCGGACGACGACGTGTCGTGCTTACCGAACGCGAGGACACGCGACGAAAGCCCGACCTCAAGCGTTTCTGGCATGGTTCCATCGCTGACTGCCCGCAAGATTGCGCGTGACGTCGCCGTATCGAGCGGTCCATCCCCAGTCAATTGGTCGCGAACGACCGAAACAGATTCCATCCCGCAAAGAGTAGGGG
>CAZDIQ010000138.1:0-3136 GCA_964505525.1 uncultured Acidimicrobiaceae bacterium
ATTCCTTCCAGCCGCCGAAGGGAGCGACCGGTGTCGAGATGGCTCCCGTGTTGACGCCGACCATCCCGTATTCGAGTGCCTCTGAGACCCGCCAGATCCTCGCGTTGTCCCTCGAGTAGAAGTACGAAGCGAGGCCGTAGCGCGAGTCGTTCGCGTACCCGACGCCCTCCTCTTCCGTGTCGAATGTGATCACCGTCGACACCGGTCCGAAGATCTCCTCCTGGGCGATCGCCATGTCGTTGGTGACATCACCGAGCACGGTGGGCTGATAGAACAACGAACTCGGCTCTGCCGGTGCCCCACCGGTGTGGACCTTCGCTCCTGCGAGGACCGCGTCAGACACCAACGACGAGACCTTGTCGAACGCAGCCTCGTTGATGAGCGGGCCGATGTCGCTCTCGGCATCGGCACCGTTGCCGACCTTGAGCTTCGCCGACGCCTCTGCGAGCTTCGCCGTGAACTCGGTGACGATGCCGCGCTGGGCGATGAACCGGTTCGCACAGATGCACGTCTGGCCGGTGTTGCGGTACTTGGCCGCGATCGCACCTCGCACCGCTGCGTCGACATCGGCGTCGTCGAACACGAGGAACGGGGCGTTCCCGCCGAGTTCCATCGACACGTTCTTGACGGTCCCCGCCGTCTGGGCAAGGAGGACCTTGCCGACCTCGGTCGATCCGGTGAATGAGAACTTCGATATGTCCTCGTGCGTCGTGAGGACGTTGCCGACGCTTGATGCCTTCACCGTCGGGACGACATTGAACACACCCGCAGGGAGACCGGCGCGTGTGGCGAGTTCGGCGAGTGCCAACGCGGAGAGCGGGGTTTCTGCGGCTGGTTTGATGATGAACGTGCACCCGGCTGCAAGCGCGGGGGCGGCCTTGCGGGTGATCATGGCGTTCGGGAAGTTCCACGGGGTCACGGCAGCGGCGACACCGACGGGTTGTTTGAGTACGACGATCCGGGAGGTCGATATCGGCGATGGGATGACCTGTCCGTAGGCGCGCTTGCCCTCCTCGGCGAACCAGCTGACGAACTGCGCCCCGTAGACGACCTCGCCTCTCGCCTCGGCGATCGGCTTCCCCTGTTCGGCGGTCATGATCGCCGCGAGATCGTCTGCGTTCTCGATCATGAGGTCGTGCCAGCGCATCAAGGTCGCCGCACGCTTGCTTGCGGTGAGGGCGGCCCATGCGGGGAAGGCGTCGCGAGCCGCCGCTACTGCGGACAGTGCATCGAGTTCGCCGCCGTCGGCAACGTCCGCGATGGTTTCGCCCGTTGCCGGATTACGCACCGGGAAGGTCCCGCCGGAAGCCGAGTCGATCCACTCACCGTTGATATACGCCTGTGTCCTGAGAATGGTTGGGTCGTTGAGGTTCATCATGCCCCAATCGTAACCGCCGCTCTGGCGACCCGACTCGTACAATTGGGTCCATGGTCGAAACCTCTCCCTCGATGCCTCCCGGCTACAAGCCGCACATCGGATCGTCCCGCCAGTACATGCGTGACATCATCCTCGGTGTCAACGACGGGCTCGTCTCCACCTTCCTCCTCGTGGCCGGTGTCGTCGGCGGTGGGCTCACCACAACCCAGGTGCTCCTGACCGGGGTCGCGGGCGGTCTCGCAGGGATGATCTCCATGGCGATCGGTGAATACCTCGCAACGAAGTCCCAGGACGAGGTCTTCGACGCCGAGATGACCCTCGAGGCCGAACACCTCAGGGACTTTCGGCAGCACGAGAAGGATCAGCTGCGCGACATGCTTGCCGACATGGGTCTCGACGGCAAGGGCCTCGAGAAGGTCGTCGAGATCATCGATGCGAACGACGAGGCGATGCTGAACATGCAGGGTGCCCTCGAGTTCGGCATCGTCGATTCCGAACGCAGGAGCCCGATCGCAGCCGGCATCACGTCGGGTCTCCTGTTCCTCACTGGAGCGCTCCCTTCGATCGTGCCGTTCATCTTCGTGAACGATGTCGTCCTCGGGCTTGCGCTTGCGGCGATCCTGTCGGGCATCGCATTGTTCGTCGTCGGGGCGTTGAAGACGACGGCCACGAAGAAGAACCCATTCGTCTCGGGTGCCGAGAACCTCGCCCTCGGGTTCCTCGGTGGCGTGCTGTCCTACTTCGTCGGTGGCCTGTTCGAGTCCGCGATCTCGTCGTAGCCCGCGGAGTTTCCGGAGTTCCCGCTCAGAAGTCGAGACCCTTGCGGGCCGCAATGCCCTTGTCGAATGCGTGTTTGATCTTCTTCATCTCGGTCACCGTGTCCGCGATCGCGATGAGGCGTTCGTCGGCGTCGCGCCCGGTCAGGATGATGTTCACACCGTCGGGGCGATTCGCGATCGTGTCGAGCACGTCGTCGACGTCGATCCACCCGAACGTCACGGGGTAGGTCCCTTCATCGATGATGATCAGCTGGTAATCACCCGAGGTGATGGACGCCTTGGCGACTTCCCATGCATCGCGGGCGACGCGCTCGGTCTCGTCCATGTCGTCGGATTCCCACGTGAACCCGTCACCGCCGGTCACCCACTCGACACCGAGCTGCTCGGCCATCTTCTTCTCGCCGGTCCGCCACTTGTCGGACTTGATGAACTGGATGACCTTCACGTTCCATCCGCGGGCGACGGCGCGGAGCATGACCCCGAACGCCGAGGAGGACTTTCCCTTGCCGTCGCCGGTGTTGATGAGGAACAGGTCGCGTCTCGGGGTGTCGGTCATCGGCGGTTTCCTTCCGTGCGCAGGGACACGACGACGAGACTTCCCTCGACGTCGATGACCCTGATCGTAGGTTCGAACACGTCCCCGAGGATCTCTTCCGTCAGGACGGCCGACGGTGTGCCGGTCGCAACGATCCCACCGTTGCTGAGGAGCACCAGATCGTCGCAGAACTGTGCGGCTGCCGTGAGGTCGTGGATGGCACTGAGGATCGTGACTCCCTGGGTGGACCGGATGCCGGCGATGAGCTCCATCACCTCGTGCTGGGCGGCGACGTCGAGTGACGCCGTCGCCTCGTCGAGAAGCACGACGCTCGGCTCCTGCGCAAGGACCCGGGCGAGCGACACGCGTTGGGTCTCCCCGCCCGACAGCGACGACACGTCCCTGGTCGCGAACTCGGCGATGTTCAACGATTCGAGGCTGTCC
>CAZDIQ010000138.1:3236-5010 GCA_964505525.1 uncultured Acidimicrobiaceae bacterium
CGACGACACGTCCCTGGTCGCGAACTCGGCGATGTTCAACGATTCGAGGCTGTCCCACACGATGGCGATGTCCTCTGCCCCCTCGGCTGCGAGCAGACCGAGGTGCGGAGTCCTGCCGAGCAGGACGAAATCGAACACCGACATCCCTTGGGGATAGATCGGGCGTTGGGGCATGTAGGCCATCTTCAACGCCATCGAGCGGATGTCCGCATCGGCGACATCCTGATCGAGCACCCGGATCGTCCCTTCGTAGGCGAGCGAACCGACCACCGCCCTGAGCAGGGTCGACTTCCCCGAGCCGTTCGGACCGATGATGCCGATCCACCGCCCTTGGCCGGCCGATATCGACACGTCCTTCAGGATCGGCTTCTTGCCGTACGACACACTGAGCGACTCGATGGCGATCGCGGTCACGACACGACCCCCTTGCTCGAACGCAGCACGATGGCGAAGAACGGTGCACCGATCATCGCGGTGACGACGCCGATCGGTATCTCCGCAGGGGTGGCGATCGTCCTTGCGATGATGTCGGCAAGGACAAGGAACGAACCTCCGAGGAGTATCGACAGAGGCACGATGACGCGGTACGACGCGTGGGTCATGAGTCGGACCGTGTGGGGGATGATGATGCCGACGAACCCGATCAGCCCGCTCACCGAGACCACCGCTGCCGTCCCGAGCGTCGCGAATCCGATCAGGAGCAACCTGATCCTCGCGGGTTTGATGCCGAGCGATGTCGCCTCGACGTCGCCGACGGACATCACGTCGAGCAGTCTGCGGAAAGCGAACACCACCGCCGTACACACGACGACATACGGGAGCACGAGGCGCACCTCCGACCAGCCCGCCGTGGTGAGACTGCCGAGGATCCAGCCATAGACCTCGCGCAGGGTCTCGGAGTTCCGCTGCTGGATGTATGTCTGCACCGCGGTGAGGAACGCCGCTATCGCCACACCGGCGAGGATCAGGGTCACTGCGGTCCTGCCCGAGCGCACCGTGTATCCGAGCGTGTAGGCAAGGGCGACGCCTGCAATGGCTCCCACGAAGGCCGCAAGGGGAAGCGGGTCGATGAGCCACCCCGAGGCATCGGGTCCGTATGCGATCGCAAGGGTGGCCCCGAGCCCGGCCCCTGCCCCGGCACCGAGCAGGTATGGATCTGCGAGCGGGTTGCGGAAGACACCCTGATAGGTGGCACCGGCGACCGAGAGCATCGATCCGACGAGGACCCCGAGGATCACCCGTGGCATACGTATCTGCCACACGATCGCGTCGGCGCGAGGGTCGAGTGTGGATTCGACACCGAGAAACGGGATGCGCGACAGGACCGAGGTCACGATCCCCTGTGCCGGGATCGAGATCGCACCGACCATCGCTCCGAGAACGACCGTCGCAAGGAGTACGAGAGACGCCCCGCCGATCCACCACCACGGCAGGCGGGTGCCGGCGGGGCGCCCTGCGTTCATGCGTCGGCCGTGACCAGGTTGTTGATCGCGTCGGCCATCGCCTGGACGAGTTCGACGATCCGCGGTCCCCAGCGCGAAGCGATGTCATCGTCGAGTTCGACGATCGAACCTGTCGAGACCGCCGTCAGGGTGTCCCACCCGGGTCGGGCTGCAATCGTGTCAGCGGACTCACCGGAGTACTTGGCGTGGGACATCAGGATGAGCGCCGGGTCGGATGCGATGATGAACTCCGGGGACAGTTGGGGGAATCCGAAACCGCCCGGATCCTCCGCCTCGTCGGCGATGTTGATGACGCCCATGGGGTCGAACAG
>CAZDIQ010000139.1:0-5000 GCA_964505525.1 uncultured Acidimicrobiaceae bacterium
GTGACGAGCGTGCGCAACATGTTGGGCTTCACCGGTTCCTACCAGGGAATGCCCGTGTCGGTGATGGGAACGGGGATGGGCATCCCTTCTGCGTCCATCTACATCAACGAGCTGATCAATGCGTACGGCGCAAAGCGGCTGATCCGGGTCGGATCATGCGGCGGGATATCGACCGACGTCGGTCTGCGGGACCTTGTCATCGCGATCGGTGCGGGTACCGAATCGGGTGTCAATCGAGCCAGGTACGGTGGTTGGGACTTCCCCGCTACGTGCGACTACGCCCTGCTCGAGGCTGCGGTCGTCGCTGCCCGCGAGCGGAACCATCCCGTACGGGTCGGCAACGTCCACTCCTCCGACAGTTTCTACAACCCCGTAGCGACTGCGCTCGATACCTGGCAGCGGATGAACATCCTTGCGGTCGAGATGGAGGCGGCGGCACTCTATGGCATTGCAGCCGAGCTCGGGGTCCGCGCCCTCACCGTTCTGACGGTCTCGGACCATGTGGTCACCCATGAAGAGACGTCGTCAGACGAACGCGAGCGATCGTTCGACGACATGGTCGTCATCGCTCTTGAAGCCCTCCGAAAGGACAAGAACAATGCCGACGTTTGAGGTCACCTACGACTATCTGTGCCCCTTTGCGCGGATAGCAAATGAAGCCATCGTCGAGGCAATCGACGCGGGTGCGGACTACGACGTGTCGTTCGTCCCGTTCTCCCTCACGCAGAATCATCTCGGCGAGTCCGATACACCCGTATGGGATCGTGACCCGGCTGAACGCGGCCGGGGCGTTCTCGCCCATCTCTGGGGGATTGCCGTACGCGATGGGTCACCAGAGAGTTTCAACGCCTTCCACGTCGCGCTCTTCAACGCAAAGCACGACGGGCTTCAGGACATCGACGATCCGGCGGTGCTTGCGTCGGTGGCAGAGGGTGTCGGCCTCGACGCAGCGGAAATCGCCGACATCGTCGCCTCGGGCATTCCCGCAAAGACCCTGGCGGCCGAGCACACGAGGATGGTCGACGATCACGCGGTGTTCGGGGTCCCCACCTTCATCGCCGACGACGAGGCCGTGTTCGTGCGATTCATGGAGCGCCACAAGCTCGAGGATCTCGACAGGGTCGTCGGCATGCTCGGGTGGACCAACGTGAACGAGTTCAAACGGACGAAGGTGCCGCGCTAGCCCTCGAAGGGGATCCGATACACGGCGGGGAAGATGTCCTCGCTGATCGTGAAGTACGACAGGGTGTCGTCGAATGCGATCGCCTCACCCTGGGGTTCATTCGGACTGGGTGCCTCACACGGTGCAGTCCCAAGGGCTTCGCCGATGCTCTGACCCTGGGCTCGGTACCACATCCACACGGTGCTGTACCCGCGGAACGCGATGATCGACCCGTCGGCGCTGATGTCGGCACCCGAGACCTCGTCGCCGAGCGCCACCGATGCAACGAGCTGCAATTCGGTCTGTGACCCTGTGATGTCGAGCGGCCCGCGGAAGACCTGTGCGACGTCCCTTGTCTTCGTCACGACATAGATCGCCGGATCCACGGGGTCGACGAAGATCGCCTCCGAGTTGTGGGCACCGTCGGGATACACAAGAGGTATCGGGTCGGATCTCGGGAATGCCCCGTCCATCGTCGCAGGATCCAGATCCTCGACCCGGTGGATTGCGATGATGCCGTTGCGGATCGAGAAGTTGTCGCCGATGTCACCCGCATACAGATACGCACCCGTTCCGTCGGGACCGGGGCCTGCGGCCATGTCCTCCCAGTCGAATGCAAACCCACCGGGCACCTCGAAGGAACCCAGGTCCGTACCGTCGGGGGAGAAGGCGAATAGGCGTGGTCCGTCCCGTGAGTCGTTGTGTGACCACAGCACCCCGGGTGTGGTGCGACTCACCGCGATTCCCGACGCCTCGGTCAATTCACTGTTCGTCACGGTCCCGGTGACGGTGAAGGTTCCGTACAGATCACACACGAGGGTTCCTGCCGGGAGCTCGAACGCCGGTGGGAGGGTCGATGTCGTCGTGTCGTCCGGCCCCGACGTGGTCGTTGTGTCAGCAGTCGACGATGACGTCGTTTCGGGAACGACCGGTGGTGTGTCGCGCTCCACGCGCATGAGAATCGCAAGGGCAACCACCGAAACTGCGATGACAATGAGAGCGATGGTCGGCCTGCGCATGGCGCAAGCGTATCGCCGAGCGGTTCTAGGAGCCCATCTCGGTCAGTGCAACGGCCTGTGCGACGACTGATTTCTCCAGGTCGGCGAGCTCGAGACTCTCGTTCGGTCCGTGATAGCGACTCAGCGGATCGGACGCACCGACGAGGAGAATCGATGCGTTCGGGTACCGCTCCGAGAACGCTGCAACGAAGGGAATCGAACCTCCGACACCGATGTCGAGCGGTTCGGTGTCGTAGCCGATCGCCATCCCGGTGCGGTAGGCGTCATAGGCCGGACCCGTCGTATCGAGTTCGAACGCCGACCCGGAACCAATGTCGCTGATCGTGATCTGTGCACCCCACGGCACACTGGCCTCGAGATGTGCCCTGAGCGCGGCCATCGCCTCGTTCTCGTCCTGTCCGGGTGGGATCCGCATGCTGACCTTGGCACTGGCCTCGGGGACGATCTGATTGATCGCCTTTGCGATCGGTACGGCATCGATCGCCAGCACCGAGATCGATGCCTGACGCCACGTGCGAGATGTCAGTGATCCGCTCCCGATCTGTTGGAGGCCAGGAACAGGCAGCATCTGCTCGTTGATCTCCTCGATGGTGAGGTCGAGCGGATCCGCGTCCTCGTACACGAGTCCCTCGACGGCAACCGAACCGTCGTCGTTGTGGAGGCCCGCAAGCGTGCGTACGAGGGCGATGATGGCGTCGGGGTATATGCCGCCGAACGAACCCGAGTGGACGCCGTGGGTGAGTGTCCGGACGGTGACGGTGCAATCCACGAGCCCTCGCAGGGAGGTTGCGAGCGCTGGAGTGCCGACACGCCAGTTGCCTGCGTCGGCTATGACGATCGCATCCGATGCGAGGAGGTCGGCGTATGCGTCGAGAAAGTCGACCAGGTGTTCTGATCCGATTTCCTCTTCGCCCTCGATGAACACCTTGACGTTCACCGGGAGTTCCTCGAGCACCCGGAGGGTCGACAGGTGGATCGCTATCCCGCACTTGTCATCGGCCGTCCCTCGGCCGTACAGACGCCCGCCGCGTTCGACCGGCTCGAACGGTGGTGTGTCCCAGATGGAATCCGGTCCAGGCGGTTGCACGTCGTGATGGGCGTACAGGAGAACGGTCGGCGCTCCTTCGGGGCCGGGCTTGTGTCCGTAGACAGCCGGGTGGGCTCCATCGAGCTCGAGGAGCCTCACGTCCTGTGCTCCTGATCCGCTCAGGAGTGAGGCAACGTACTCGGCTGACCGTCGAACCTCGTTCGGGTCGAAGTCCGCTGCGCTGACCGACGGGATCCGAACCATCGCCTCGAGTTCTGAACGCGTTCTTGGGAGATCGGCGGCAACGGCCGCCTTTATGTCGTCATACATACCACCAGCGTACTGCTGTTGGCGTTACGCGTTCTGCGCCAGGAAGGTCAGGATCCTGGCCCACGCGTCCTGGCTTGCCTCCTGGAAGTCGCTCTGTTTGCGGTCGAAGAACGAATGCGGGGCTCCCTCATAGATGACGACCTCTCCCGGTTGCCCCGATGCGGCGAGGGTTTCCCGGAACAGTTCGTCGAGCTCGACCGGGATACCCGGATCGTCGCCGGATTGGAGGGCAAGGATCGGACACGAGAAGTCAGGTACGCGACTCAGGATCGACGGTGCGCCTTTGGGAGCGTCCAGTCGATCGGGGTGTCCATAGAACCCGATGGCTCCGGCGAGCCCGAGGTCACTCGCAGCCATGTGCCAGGCGTTGGATCCACCGAAACAGAACCCGACCACAAAAATCGGGCGGTCGCTGTTCCCTTCCCGAAGGTGCGCAAGAGCCGCCTCGACGTCTGCGGTGAGCCCTTCGATCGTCATGCTCTGCACATGCGGGCGATACTCCCATTCGTTCTCGCGCTTTGCAACGCCTGCCGTGCGACCGAAATAGTCGATGGCGAGCGAGTCGTACCCGTTCTCGGCGAACCGAAGTGCGAGTTCCTCATAGAAACGGAACAACCCGCGGATGTCCGGAAGGACGATGACTGCGGCCTCGTTGTCTGCGGTCGCCTCGAAGGCCATGAACGTGTTGCCATCGCCCGCGACGAGCTCAAGGTCGCGGTGTGCGACCGAACCCCCATGGATGGGTGCAATCGGTGGCGTGGCATCTGCATCGAAACACATACACATTCCTCTCTTGTGGGTGATCCAAAGCTAGCGATTGCGAACACCGCGGTCCGCTCTCCGCCATCGGTTCTTCGTCGCCCCGGCCTGTCGGATGGCCGTCACTTGGTTCTTCGTGCGAGTTCTTCCTTCAATGCTTCGTCGCTGTATTGCACGAGGCCGACATCCCACGGCTTTCCTTCGATCGGTGCCGATTCGGCCTCTGCAAGGAGTTCGACGACGGTATCGCGAAGGGTGCGTGCCCATGCCCGGCCCTTTGCTGACGTGATGTGCGTGAGGGTGGCGTCGCTGTTGACGCGGATGACCGACGCTTCGATCTGCGGATTCGTCTGTGAACCGCGCTCCCCGTATGACAGGACGATCGAACCGACGGGAACGTCCTGGATCCCTCCGGTTGCTATGAACTCGCCCTCATACGCCCAGCCGGTTGCGAGTGACTCGTCAACGGAGGTGATCACCTTCGCCCAGTTCTTCCTTCGTCCGTCCCCGACGAGCGGAATCTCAACAGCAACAAGTATCGGGTCTTCCATCGGGGTCAGAGTACCGCTTCAGCTTTCAGCTTTCAGCCCACAGCTTTCAGCAGTAGAAAGTACAAATTAGAAAGTACAAAGTAGAAAGCCGGCAATAGCGTCCTCCCATTCTTCGCGTCCTCCCTTCAGGGGGGACGGGCGAGCTTGCGAGC
>CAZDIQ010000140.1:0-4994 GCA_964505525.1 uncultured Acidimicrobiaceae bacterium
TCTGTCCTCTGTCCTCTGTCCTCTGTCGAGGCCCTAGAAGATCCCTGGGCCGATCGGCGCGTCCCAGTTGTTGTTCGTGACCGCGAGGTTCGAGCACCCGCCACCTGACCACCAGCCATTCGAGCGGCCAGCCGCCGAGGTCCAGTTGACCTGGTTGCCTGACACCTCGATGTTCTGGCACGTGGCCGAGTACTGGTTCCAGACGTACAGTCCGACATTGGACCAGGATTGGCTGTCCGAGAAGATCCTGTTGTTGCGGATCTTGACGTTCGAACCCGACGCCACGCCGATGCCGACCTGGCCCGGGTTGACCAGGACGTTGTTCTCGACGATCTGGTGCTGACCGCCACCGTCCCCGAGCATGATGCCCGAACCCGAGTTCGACGGTCCACCGTTGCGCAGGTAGTTGCCCGCGATACGGATCGGCGACGAAGCCGTGCCGTTGGACTGGTATACAGAGATCAGGTCCTCGGCGTTCGAGCCACCGAGTTGGTTCTGACCACGGTTGTTCGAAATGGACGAACCCGCACCGTTGACCTTGTCGAACTGGACGAAGTTGCGACCGGCGTTGACGAACGCGTTCCCGTTCACCGCAATCGAGTTGGAACGATGCACCAGGACACCGTTGCGGGTGCCCGTGACATGGTTCCCCGACACGGTCGCGTTGGTGACGTCGGACAGATACACGGCGTCACCGCCACATGGTCCGATGGTCGAGTTACGGATCGTGACGTTGGTCGAGTTCGTGACCCGGACGCACGGACCGCTTGGGTTCGAGATGTGCAGGTTCTCGATCACAACGTTGGATTGTCCGTTGATGTTGATCGGACCACTGGCCGGACGGGCAGCTGGTGCTCCGAGGCCGGGCACCCCCGGCACCGTGGACGACGCACCTGCACCGGGTGCCGGCGCCGGCTTGGGAGCCGGTCCGGGGATCGGATCCGGATTGAACTTCGGTCCAGTGATCGAACCGCGATCCACACCAGACACCGGAACAACGGTCACTCCCCTGCCAACGTACAGCGAACCTGTGCCGGTACCGGTCGAGTTCGAGTTCCGGAAGTAAAACATCCCGTTGGAAGGGCGATAGGCACCAATGGTGTCGATGCCGTCCCCGTCCCAGTCACCCGCGACGATCTGGTCGCCCGGATTGCCGAACACAACGGGGTATGCCGGTGCACCGAGTTTCGACGTCGACAGGTACACGACACCCGTGGTGTCACGGTGCAGACCGATCGTGTCAAAACCCTTGCCGGTGAAGTCGCCGACGAATGAACGGTCTCCGGGATTCCCGAATTCGAATTCGACCTCCGCGATACCCAATCTCTGGAGATTGTTCAGGTATGCCGTGGCACGGTGCGGCCGGTACACAGAGACCGTGTCGCACCGGTCTCCGTCGAAGTCTCCCGCAATGGCACGATCGCCGGGGTTACCGAACAGGAACGAGATGTCGCCAACACCTGATGAATGTGAGTTGCGAAGGTACGCCCTACCTGTGGACGGGCGGTAGACCCCTGGGGTCTCATCGCCGTCACAGTCCCAGTCGCCCATCAGGGGAATGTCCCCGGGGGCGCCGAAGTAGTACTGGAGCGTTCGTGCATCCTTGGAGATCTCCGAAAGGACGGTGAATCCTCCATGGGCATCGACAACAGCGATCGTGTCTCGATCTGCCGGACCGGCCTCAGACGGTCCGACGCCGATGAACACGACTGCAGAGAACAGCATCACCAGCGCAACCACAGCACGCTGTAGCCCTCTCCAGCTGATGGGTGGGTGCCCGTTCGGTCTTGTCGAACGGCGCGATGACGGGTGGTTTACATGGCTCATTGGGAAGCCTCCTCAATCCGCTTCCTTCCGGCATCGGTGGGTCGGTCGACCCACTTGAGGGAATCATTTGGATTTGTTCGGATGGACTAGTCAGACCGGAATCGACCCCTGAAGGGGCTGGTTACGCCCTTGTTCGTGGGTCTCAGACGGGTCACACCAGGCGCCTGCATTCACTACAAAGGTGTCCCGTGAAGTCCGATACGATGTGATGCGAACGACGACGACGATCCCAGCGTCCCCTTGGGGCGTCCTCTTTCGATGACGGAAAAGGGCAATGTGAAAGAGGCAGGCACGTCAGCGCCAACAGGTGGCCCGGACACGAATACCGCGCGTCGACTACCAGCTGGTATTGCCGACGCTGCGTTCGCCTCGCTGGCCACATTCGCTGCCGGTCTCAGCGCCGTCACCCTGTTCAGCGATGTCGACCGAGGCGTGTATGCGCTGTTCTTTGCGGCATTCGGACTCGGTGTGGTGCTGTCGTGGAACCTGATCCTGATCCCGGCCGAGGTGAACGCTGTGTCGTTCCCGGTGCCGGATCGCATGCGACGTGCGCCCGAGACACTTCGGATCGGTCTCGTTGCGTCGATCGTCGGGGCATCCGCGATCGGTGTGGCCGCCGTGCTCGGGCAGTCCCTGACCGACTCAGGCGTCCTGTGGGGGCTCGCGGCGACCGCCGTGGCGGCAACCGTGCTCTCCCCTCTCCAAGACCACATGCGCCGCCTGCTACACATCTCCGAGCTCTCCTGGCGGGCGGCGACGGTTTCGATCATCCAGTTCGGGTGTGTCGTCGTTGCCCTTGGCATCATGTATCTGCTCGACGCCCCCGTTGCGGTCATGCCGTTCGGATCGCTCGCAATCGCAAACGCCGTCTCTCTGATTGCTGCGCTCATCATGGGAGGGGTGTTCCGCCAGAAACCGTTGCCGGACAAGGTCGGGTTCTGGGCGCTCGCAAACGACGGAAAGTGGCTGCTCGCATCGACACTGGTCCCGTCGGTCGCACACTTCCTGGTTGCAACCATCATCGCTGCGTTGGCAGGTGCCGAGGTTCTCGGATACACCGAAGCCGCCAGGGTCGTTGCCCAGCCGGTACTCGTCTTTGCGACGGGTCTCACCGCCGTGTTGGCTCCCAAGTCGATGCGCGCCGCCATGGAGGTCGACCGGCCAGCCTCGCACCACACGAAACGCGTCTACATGCTTCTGACGATGCTCCTCGGCATCGTGTACCTGCTGATCGCATCGACCGATTGGCTCGGCAACCCGATGGGATACATCGTCCCTGCGGCCTACATCGTGCCGTGGCTTGTGGCCACGATGGTCTTCTCGAACCTGCTCACGGCGAGCCTGTATCTGGATACCAACGAGTTGCTCGGGGCGCACATGGCCAGGAAGCTGTCGGTCGTCTCGATACTCCTCAGCCCGATTCTCGTGCTGGTGGCGTTCACGGCTGGCACGACCGGAGCCTACGCACGGCCGTTGGGATCAATCGTGCGAAGCGTCATCCAGATCGGCTGGTATCGCAATCTGCTCCGTCGGTACTACGCAACCGCCAAACCGACGGTCGATGTCCACATTCCGTCGGTGGCCATCGATCACGAAGGCTGACGACTCCACGCAGCACGGGCGTACGCGCTGTGGTTGCTCCATCCGGAGATCATGAACACGGTGAGAATGGCGTGGTGAAGCATCGGTCGCCTCTCGAGCGCAGACAGCCACCCATGCACCATCGCCAGGCCATCGTCGGCCCACAGCGGGGACGCGTCGATCTCGGACCGAACGAAGTCCATGTGTCGGAGAATGAACGCGCCGCCATCGAACAGGAAGTAGTGCTTGCCGACAGCCGCAGCGTCGTAGTCGAGATACCGCAGGAGTGTCCGACGCAAGAGCATCTTGTCGACACCGGTCTCGAGGTTCCATCGATCCGCCGATGGCAGGTTGAAGAAGTAGTCGGCGATGCCGTCGTCGCACCACGGTAGAGCGGTTCCCAGACCCCGAGAGTCCGCGGCGAGCCGCTGCTTGAGGAGCACCTGACCTGCGTGGATGTGCCTGCGCAGGAAGACGTCGTACACATCAAAGAGACCGAGATCCCGCATCTCGTCGCTCTCGGCTTCCCACACCTCGTGCATGTTCACCTCCGAGGGACGCAGACGCTGGACGTGATGGTGTCGGGGCAAACGGCCGGGCAGCGTGACTTCGGCCCGGCTCCGTGCGGCGTAGTTGAGCTTGGAGTCGACCGGCGCCACCCGTCGCACGGCGCTTCGGACCGTCTTGCCCCGGATGCGGAATCGCTGTTTCAGCTGTGAACGCTCGGATGTCGGGAAGCCCATGTATGCGTCGTTGCCTCCACCGTCGAAAATTGCACCGGTGGGCTGATCCGCGAGCACAGCGGCAACGGCGTAGGGAATCTGTGACAGGTCGATTCCCGGTGTCGATGCGCCTTCGAAGAAATCGATCAGGATGCGTTCGATGGTTGCTCCGTCCTGCGGGATGTCGACAATGCGGTGCGACAGTCCGAGCCGCTTGCAGATATCCGCAGCGATGGGAGGTTCGGGATTGTCCGGGGATGCCCGGTACGTGACGCACGGGATGTCCGTCCGCCCTGCGTTCGCCAGGGCGAGCGCGACCGCCGGGGAGTCCTTGCCTGCGCTGAGCATCAGGAACCCCGAGTCACCGTATTCGGCGAGCTGCGTGACCGTCGATTCGGTCAACATCTCAAGGACGCGAGCCTCGTCTGCGACCTGATCGCCGCGCGAGAGTGACTCCAGCCACGGATAGGCAAGCTCCCACGACAGTTCGAATGCCCCGTTTCGGCGTTCAACCGTTGCAATGTCCCCCATCGACAGTTTCGCGATGCCTTCGAAGATGGTGTGCCGCATCGGAACCAGACCGCCCGTGAGCATCGCCGCAAGGCCGAACTCGCTGACGGGCGGGACCGTGCCTTCGGCGATCAGCATGTCGAGCAACTGACCCATGTCGATCGACAGCACGATTCGGTCCGGCTCCACCCACAGATGCAGGTCCCGATACGCCGTTCGATCCCCGGTGATCCGATAACCGGTTGGTGTGGACTCCACGTACTTCGACCAGCCCGACGGCACCTGGTTGTCACGGCCTTCACCCGTGAGGACAAGTACTTTCGGTTCCATCAATCAGCCTTTCGGACGCGTCGC
>CAZDIQ010000141.1:0-4905 GCA_964505525.1 uncultured Acidimicrobiaceae bacterium
GCTCGCAGGCTCGCACGCCCCCTGGCTCGCAAGCTCGCCCGTCCCCCTGAAGGGAGGACGCGATTTGTCGGACTTTCTACTCCGCTCCTGCTCCTGCGAACTGCGAGCTGTACAGGGACCAGTAGGTGCCGCGGTGTTCGAGCAGCTCGGTGTGGGTGCCGCGTTCGACGATCTGACCGCCGTCCATGACGAGGATCAGGTCTGCGTCACGGATCGTGGACAACCGGTGGGCGATCACGAAACTCGTGCGATGTGAACGAAGGTTCGACATGGCGTGTTGGAGGAGAAGCTCCGTCCGTGTGTCCACCGAGCTCGTCGCTTCATCGAGGATGAGCAGCGACGGCTTTGCAAGGAACGCCCTCGCGATCGTGATCAGCTGCTTTTCACCAGCGCTGATGTTCGAGGCCTCGTCGTCGATCACGGTGTCGTATCCGTCGGGGAGCGAGTGGACGAATCGGTCGACGAACGTCGCTTTGGCGGCCTCAACGATCTCGTCGTCGGTGGCACCGGGTCGACCGTAGGCGATGTTGTCACGGATCGTCCCGTTGAACAGCCACGTGTCCTGAAGGACCATCCCGATCCGACCACGCAGCCCGGAGCGGCTCATGGTCATCGTGTCGACACCATCGAGCGTGATCGTCCCCGAGTCGATCTCGTAGAAGCGCATCAGCAGGTTGACGAGCGTGGTCTTGCCTGCGCCGGTAGGTCCGACGATGGCGACGGTCTGCCCGGGTTCGACGGTCATCGAGAGGTCTTCGATCAGCGGTTCATCCTCGTCGTACCGGAACGATACGTTCTCGAACACGACCCGACCTTCGGGATTCTCGATGATCACCGGTTCGAGTTCGTCCGGATCCTCTTCATCGGCGTCGAGCAACTCGAAGACACGCTCGGCCGATGCGACACCCGACTGCAGGATGTTCACCATCGAGGCGATCTGGGTGATCGGCTGGGTGAACTGGCGTGAGTACTGGATGAATGCCTGCACATCCCCGAGGCTCATTGTCCCGGTCGCAACCCTGAGTCCGCCGAGGACCGCGATGATCACGTAGTTGAGATTGCCGATGAACATCATGATCGGCATGATCAGACCCGAGAGGAACTGGGCACCGAAGCTTGCCTTGTACAAACCCTCGTTCTCCTCTTCGAACGATGCCTCGACCTCACGTTGGCGTCCGAAGACCTTCACGAGCGCGTGACCCGAGAAAGCCTCTTCGACCTCTGCGTTGAGATTGCCCGTGAGTCGCCACTGGGTGACGAAGTGCTTCTGGGATCGCTTCATGACGAGGGCAGCCAGAACCATCGTCACGGGAACGGTGACAAGCGCGATCAGGGCGAGGGCGGGGGAGATGAGGAACATCATGGTCACAACGAAGATCACGGTCAGGATCGATGTGAGGAGCTGGCTCATCGTCTGTTGCAGGCTGGTCGAGATGTTGTCGATGTCGTTCGTGACCCGGCTGAGCAACTCCCCGCGTGGTTGGCGGTCGAAGTACCGGAGTGGCAGTCGGTTGAGCTTGCTCTCCACGTCGCGGCGCAGTGTGTAGATCGTCCTCTGGACGACCTCGTTGAGGATGTATCCCTGGAGGAATGCCAACAGCGACGATCCGATGTAGATCACGACCACGATGATCAGGATCCGCGCGAGAGCCGAGAAATCGATACCGACGCCGGGAATGAAATCGATGCCCGAAAGCATGTCGGCTGTCTGCTGCTGACCCTGAGCGATGGCCGCATCGATCGCCTGTTGCTTCGTGATGCCTGGAGGCATCTGCCTGCCGACCGCACCGGCGAAGATGATGTCGGTGGCCGCACCGAGCACTCGTGGCCCGATTGCCGCAAGGCCGACGCTCGCTACCGCGGTGACGAAGACCGCGATGACCTTGAGTCGCTGTGGCGAGAGAAGCCTGATGAGCCTGCGTCCAGATGCTGCGAACGAGTCCGCCTTCTGGGCGACCATCGCACCGCCCATGGCATTTCCCGGTCCGTGTTCGGATTTGATCCGCTCGGTCTTCTTCATGGTGTTGTCGCTCATGACCCCACCTCGACGAGACGCTGCGACTCGACGATCTCCATGTACGTCTCACAGGTCTCGAGCAGATCGTCGTGTGTTCCTATGCCGACCGGCACACCGTGTTCAAGGACGATGATCTGGTCGGCATCCCTCACCGTCGAGACCCGTTGGGCGACGATCACGACGGTGGCTTCCGCTGTCATGCGCCCCATGGCGCCACGCAGGCGTGCTTCGGTGGCGAGGTCCAAAGCGGAGAACGCATCGTCGAACACGTAGATCTCGGGCTGACGGATGAGCGCCCGCGCGATCGACAGCCGTTGACGTTGACCGCCCGACACGTTGGTTCCGCCCTGGGCGATCGGTGCGTCGAGCTGCTCGGGCATGTCGCGCACGAACTCCGTCGCCTGTGCGATGTCGAGAGCTCGCCACATCTCATCGTCGGTTGCGTCCGGTTTGCCGTACTGGAGGTTCGATCGGATGGTTCCGGTGAACAGGTATGGGTTCTGCGGCACGAGACCTATCCGATTCCACAGGAAATCCGGGTCGAGGTCCCGCACGTCGAACCCGTCGACGTAGACGGCTCCACCGGTGACATCGAACAGGCGGGGTATGAGGTTGGTGAGGGTCGTCTTCCCCGCACCGGTCGAGCCGATGATTGCCGTCACCTCGCCGGCACGAGCGGTGAATGACACGTCATTCACGACCGGAGCTTCAGCCCCCGGGTACGTGAATTCGACGTGGTCGAACCGCAGTTCACCGTGGACATCGACGTCGGTCACACCTTCTTCGGGAGGAACAACGGATGACTTGGTGTCGAGGACTTCGCCGATCCTGTCGGCGCTCACGGTTGCGCGGGGCACCATGACGAATGTGAATGTTGCCATCATCACGGACATCAGGATCTGGATGAGGTACGTCAGGTAGGCCGTCATCGATCCGATCTCCATGGCACCGATGTCGATCCGATGTGCGCCGAACCACAACACGGCAACGGTCGCAAGGTTGAGAATCAGCAACACGGCAGGGAACATGGCTGCCATCCACCGTCCGACGGTCAGGGACACGTCGGTGAGGTCGTGGTTTGCCTCGGCGAATCTCTCTTCTTCGTACGGTTCGCGGACGAAGGCTCGGAGCACACGGATGCCAGTGGCCTGTTCGCGAAGCACACGGTTGACCGTGTCGACCCGCGTCTGCATCTTGCGGAATGAGGGGATCATCCGTGAGATGATCAACCACAGGGTGAGGGCGAGGAGCGGTACCGCGACGGCGACGAGCCACGACAGCCCGACATCCTCGCGCAGCGCCATGACGATGCCGCCGATCATCATGATCGGGGCCATCACCATCAAGGTGAACGTCATCATGACGAGCATCTGCACTTGCTGGACGTCGTTCGTGTTGCGGGTGATGAGGGAGGGAGCCCCGAAGTGGGCCATCTCGCGATTGGAGAACGTGCCGACGGTGTGGAAGATCGATGACCGAAGATCGCGTCCGAAGCTCATCGCCGTCTTCGCCCCGAAATACACAGCGGCAATCGAGCACACGACCTGGATGAACGACACGCCGAGCATGATCGATCCGAGTCTGAGGATGTATCCCGTGTCACCGTTCACGACACCGTTGTCGATGATGTCGGCGTTGATGCTCGGGAGGAGCAGCGACGCGATGGTGGCAACGAACTGGAACGCGACAATGATCGCGATCCACTTCTTGTACGGCGCGAGATGAGTCTTGAGGATCCGCAGCAGCATGGCTATCCCGCATCCTTGGCAACGATGCCTGACGTGAGAATCGCGATCGCGTCCTCGACGGACAGGATGTTGCCTTGGGCCAACAGCGGGTGGGCAGCCGCGAGGAGCAAGCCTCGCAGCGCCATGGCCGCCTGTACCGGCTCGACCCGGAGCTCGTGCGCGTGAGGCAGCAACATCGCGGTGAGGGATGCAGTGATGGTCGCCTCCGAGTCAGCAACGAATCGTTGGGCCTTGTCGTGGTCGTGCTCAGGGTGCGGGATCGATCGCATCGCATTCACGAGCGAAGTGACCTTCGTGACCCGGGCGAGAAGTAGTTGGGACGCTGTCTCGAGCTTGGTGGCAAGGGGTAGTGACGGGTCGATGGCATCGATGCCCACCGTCACCTCCGACGGGTCGATCGCGGATTTCACGGCTTCGACCAGCAGCGTCACCTTGTCGGGGAACACGCGGTAGAGCGTTCCTTCGGCCACCCCGGCGGCGGCGGCAATCTCTGCCGTTGTGACCGATGCCCCTCGCTCTGCGATGAGCGGGATGACGACGGCAACGATGGCTGCCTTGCGGTCCTCGGCCGACATCGGGGCGGCGCGCTTGGTGGTGATCACATTCATAGAAGGAGGAGCATACAATGAGTGAGCGCTCACTCACTCCGTTTCTGACGATTTCTGTTGGGTCACGTCCGCGACGGTCGCGTTGGTGGATTCGATGAGGTCCGATCCTTCCATCGTCAGTGACTTCCCGTGGGCTCCGCCACCGATCGAGACCGTCATCGTCGCTATGAGTTCGTCGGCCACAACCGGGAGTTGGCGAGCGGAGCCGAACGGTGTGATCGTGCCTCGTACATACCCCGTCACCGACAACGCCTCGTCGGCGTTCGGCATCGACAGACGTCGTTCGCCGAGTACTTGCCTCAACTTGGGCCAGTCGATAACTCGATCACCGGGAACCAGGACGAAGACGTAGTCGTCCTCCGCCCGACGGACCACCATGGTCTTGATGATGGAACGCGGTTCGACCCCGCGGAGTTCTGCTGCCTCCTCAAGTGACCGCACAGGACCATGCTCATGCGTCGTGTAGGCAACAGCACCGAGTCGTTCGTCAAGCTCAGCAGGAAAGGAAGTCATCCGGGAGAAGCTATCAGCT
>CAZDIQ010000142.1:0-4892 GCA_964505525.1 uncultured Acidimicrobiaceae bacterium
CCCCTGAAGGGAGGACGCGAAGACGGTGCGGACGCGATTGCTGGCTTTCTACTTTCTGCTTTCTGCTTTCTCCTTTCTCCTTGGGCCGTCCGATCCCGATATGCTCTTGCGATGATCCCTATCACGCTGGTTGAGACCGAACGTGACGACTTTGATGGTCCGGTCGTCGAACTGTGGCGCGACGATTCGTTCGTCGGCATGGTGTTTTTTGACGGGACCGCGCCCATTGTCCAGATCTATCCCGACGGGGATGACGACGTCCACGACCTTGACGTGGCTGAACTCCAGTCGATCCTCGACCTGGCGGTGGGGATCGTGGATCCCTCTGCGTTCGATGAGGACTTGGCAGAGTTGCGCGAAGCGGCCAAGCCGGACGAGTGGGTAGGGGAACATCCAGCCACCACCGAGCTGCTCGCCGAGTTCGACCGTCGGGCCGTCCACCGGACCGAGGACGGCGAGGGATTCTTCCGACGTACGGTCGCATCGTCGTTCATTGCCCGGTGCGAGGAACTCGATCTTGCCGTCGTCGAGATGGAAGGATTCGACCTCGTCGACGGCGACCTCAGACCTGACCCCGGCATGGAGCTGGCCGTCACCCCGCAATCGATGATGACGTGGTCCGAATTCAGGACCTATGCCAACGTGACCGCGGCATCGAAACTCGCAGAGTGGTCCGACCGCGACGACCTCGTCATCGCCTTCGTGTTCCAGCAGCCGGATACGGAGATCATCGTCGCCTGAACCTCCTCGCTAGGCGAGGACGAGGATCAACAGCCCGATCCCCATGTAGATCGCACCGATGAGAAGCGGGCTGTTCGTATGCACGGTCTCGGTTCCGCGTGGCGTCTCCCACTCCGCTCCGTTGAATCCGACGTGGAGCAATGACGATACGACCGGACCGAACACGATGGTCAACATCCCGAGGGCGATCACCCCGTATCCGAACCCGGTCTGAAAGTTCACGGGAGAGCACTCCGCGCCGACGATGGTGTTGTCGCAGAACCCGGGCCACCGGGGCACCGCAAAGCGTGAAACCAGCCAAACCACGCCGAATCCGAGCAGGAACAGCACCGCTGTCCGAGCTGGGCGGTGTCGCATCGGGTTTTCCATGCGTCAAGGCTACGGGAGTGCCCCACCTCCGTGGGAGCCGCTTACGAGGTATTGTTCGGGCCAAGTCTGACGCCTCGCAAAGGATGTTGGTGTGCCGAAGTTTCGGTCCTATTTGCATGCGATTCCGAGATATGTGCCAGGAAAGCCGATCGACGAGGTGGCTCGGGAACTCGGTCTGGCACGCATCGACAAGCTCGCGTCGAACGAGAATCCCGAGAGCCCGTTCCCCGATGTCTTGGATGTGATGCACACCGCGGCGTCCGAGGTCAATCGGTATCCGGACAGTGATGCCTACCACCTGACGGGTGCTTTGGCCGAGATGTACAAGGTCGAGCCCGGAGAGGTCTGGGTCGGGGGCGGGTCAAGTGATCTGCTCCGTGCCATTGCGCTCGCAACCTCAGGACCCGACACCTCCTCCGTGTTCGCCTGGCCATCGTTCGTCCTGTACCGGATCTGCGCGCGGCTTACCGGGTCTGCCGCGATCGAGGTTCCCCTCACGGAACGTCACGGGCACGACCTCGACGCGATGGTGGGAGCCATCAGGGACGACACCACCATCGTGTACGTCTGCAATCCCAACAACCCGACCGGAGGGCATCTCGGCGGCGACGCCGTCCGGCGGTTTGTCGACGCGGTCCCTCCCGACGTCCTGGTCGTCATCGACGAGGCGTACGCCGAGTACGTGACCGCCGACGACTACGACTCGATGATCCCCGATGCCGTCGAGCGGGAGAATGTGATCGTGCTCCGCACGTTCTCGAAGGTGTACGGCCTTGCGGGTCTGCGGATCGGCTACGCCATCGGGAACGAGGCCCTGTTGGCCGAGGTGAAGCGCACGCAGGGTCCGTTCGCGACCACGTCGATCGCCCAGGCCGCAGCAATCGAGTCGCTCAAGCATCAGGACGGTGTGCGACAGAGAGCGGTGGTGAACGCCTACGGCAGGGCGGCGATCGTCAATGCGTTGGTCGACCGCGGTCTCGAACCGGCGCCGACACAGGCGAATTTCGTCTACTTCGAGCCCGAGACGGACGCGAATGACCTTGCCGATGCTCTGATGCGTGAAGGTGTCATTGTCCGTCCGCTCGGTGACGGGATCCGTGTGACCATCGGTACGGACGAGGAGAATGGGCGATTCATCGCCGCACTCGATTCTGTGACCGGTTTGTGATGTTTCTGCCATCCGACGTCGACTGGGATGCACTGGAAGAGATCGTCGATTCGTCCGGCGAAGCCAGCTCTGTGCCCGACTGGCTGACGGAGGATCTCGCGGTGTCGATGTACCAGGACATGGTGGTGATGCGGGTGTTCGATCGGCGGTCGACTGCTGCCCAACGTCAGGGGAGACTCGGCACCTTCGCCATTGCAGAAGGTCATGAGGCGGTCCAGATCGGGACCGCGTCTGCATTGGGGGACGGCGACTTCGTCTACCCGGGCTACCGGGAGCACGGCGTCCAACTCTCGAGAGGCATGCCACTCACGACAGTTCTGTCGTACTGGCGCGGTCTTCCGAACGAGTCGTGGGATCCGACACGTTTCGGGCAGATGGTGGTCACCGTGCCAATCGGAAGCCACCTTCCCCACGCCGTCGGCCACGCCTATGTCGAACGCTTGCGAGGCAACGACGTTGTGACCGTCGCGTACATCGGTGACGGGGGAACCTCGGAATCGGATTTCCACTCGGGGCTCAACTTCGCCGGCGTGTGGAAGACACCGACGATCTTCGTCGTGTCCAACAACCACTACGCCATCTCGGTCCCGTACGAACAGCAGACCGCTGCGGCCAACATCGCCGACAAGGCCATCGGGTACGGAATCCCGGCAGAGCGGGTGAACGGGTTCGATGTCGTTGCGGTGCACGCAGCCATGCGGCGCGCCGTCGACCGGGCGCGCGCGGGGGATGGTCCGACACTCATCGAGGCCGTCTGTTACCGGTACGGACCACATGCAACCGCCGATGACCCAGCGCTGTACCGGACGAAGGACGAAGAGGAGGCGTGGCGACCCCTCGACCCGATCGACCGGATGCGTGCGTTCCTGATGGCTCGTGGCTGGTGGACCGAGTCAGACGAAACAGCCTTGCTGGAGCGTGCGAGGGACGACTACGACAAAGCTCTCGACGAGGTCGGGAACATCGACCTGCCACCGAGGTCCGACATCGTCATGCACGCATTCGAACGAGTGCCGACGTCCATGATCGAGGGTCTGCATCGACTGGAACGCAACGCAGGCGAACCCGAGACGGCGGTTCCCGCTTCGAAGCGTTGGGATGTGGGAAACGATGCCCTTCCGGCTGGTCCCTCGTCGACCATAACCATGGCCGAAGCCATCAACCAGGCGCTGCACCAAGAGATGGCGACCGATCCGACCACCATTCTCCTCGGCCAGGACGTCGGCGTCGCCGGAGGTGTTTTTCGCATCTCAGAAGGGCTGCTCGATAGATTCGGTTCGGAACGGGTCATCGACGCTCCGATCAACGAGTCGGGGATCGTGGGGTCGGCCATCGGCATGGCCATGGCAGGGGCACGCCCGATCGCAGAGATCCAGTTCGAAGGTTTTTCATACCCGGCCTTTGACCAGGTGGCGAGCCATCTCGGACGGATCCGATTCAGGTCGCGGGGCAATACGAGCCTTCGGATCGTCGTCCGGATGCCGAACGGTGCAGGCATCGGCGCACACGAGCATCACTGTGATTCACCCGAGGCCTACTTCGCCCACACCCCCGGAATCGTGGTGGTTGTGCCGTCGTCACCCGCGGACGCCAAGGGTCTGCTGATCAGTGCGATCCGATCGAACGACCCGGTCGTGTTTCTCGAACCGAAGGTCCTCTACCGCGCCGGGCGCGAGGCGGTACCCGACGCTCCCTACGAGTTACCCCTCGGCCGGGCGCGCATACGGCGACCTGGCAACGACCTGACCCTTGTGACGTATGGCGGCATGGTCCCGGTCTCGCTGCAAGCTGCCGATTCGGTCGCCGAGGACGGTATCGACGTGGAGGTCATCGATCTTCGCACGGTGTATCCGTGGGATGTCGAAACGGTCAGCGCCTCGGTCGCACGGACCGGTCGGTTGCTCTTCGTCCAGGAACCACAACGTACCGGGGGCATCGGTGCGGAGGTCGTTGCCGAGATCGCCGAACGCAACGGATACGATCTGGTGGCGCCACCACGACGCTTCACAGGGACAGACGCTCCGTGGCCACAGTTCGCAATCGAGAAACACGCCCTGATAACGTCGAAGATGGTCGAGTCGGAGATCCGTGCGCTTGTCGCTGGATGATCACCCCGGGGATGGAACCATGAGGTATCAACACACGCAACGGGGGTTGCTCTGGCTACCTGTCCTCGCCGGAGGTCTCATCTTCCTGGGGATCATGTTCGTCCTGGACGACAACGCCGCCGTGTGGGTGTGGTCGGTGTGTCTCGTTGTGTGCGTCATGCTCCTCGTTCTCCACTTCTCCCGGCTGACCGTCACGGTCGATGCATCATCGGTGACCGCGGGTTTCGGGTTCATCAATCGCCCACATCGTCGCATCGAGCTCGATGAGATCGTCAGCGCCGAGGTCGTTCGCAACTCGTGGTGGTACGGCTACGGCGCACGCTGGTTCCCCGGTGGGACCATCTACAACGTCCAAGGCAACGACGCCGTCGAGCTGGTCCACACGTCCGGCAGGAAGTTCAGAATCGGCACCGACGACGTTGAGAATCTGTATGGCGCGCTTGACGAGGCATTGAACCCATAGCTTCGACCCATGGTGGATGATGGATGATGGATTCCGTATTCAG
>CAZDIQ010000143.1:0-4873 GCA_964505525.1 uncultured Acidimicrobiaceae bacterium
CCCCCCTGCATCCTCGCTGCGCTCGTCTGCCGTCCCCCCTGAAGGGAGGACGCGATTGCAGGACTGTGGACTGTGGACTGTGGACTTTGTACTTGCTTCAGGATGCTCCGAAGAACTCGGCCAGGATCCTTTGGGCAATGGGGGCTGCGACGGTGCCGCCGGTTGCTGATTCTCCGAAGTCGCCGCCGGATTCGACGGTGACCGCTACGACGATCGACTGTTCACCCGGTTCGGGGGCGACGGGGCCGAAACCGACGAACCACACGTGCGGCGCCTTCCCCGTGACCTCGGCGGTACCGGTCTTGCCGGCAATCCGCACACCAGGGACCGCGGCTCGGCGGCCGCTACCCGATATCACGGCCTGTTCCATCAGCTCGGTCAGCACCGAAGCCGTTGCAGGGCTCATGGCCCGACGCCATGCCTGCGGGACCGTGGAGGACTCGATATTGCCCTCCGACGTGAAGATGTCGTAGACGAGATAGGGGACCATCATCGTCCCCCCGTTCGCAACGGCTGCACCGGCCAGCGCCATCTGCATGGGCGTGGCCTGGACATCCCTCTGGCCGATCGCAGACTGCGCAGTGGCCGGAACGTTGGCATCGAGCACGGCGCCACGTGGGAAGAAGCTCGCAAGGACGGGAAGGTCGAATGGGATCACCTCGTTGAACCCGAAACTGTTCGCGCTGGCAGCGAGCATGGACCCGCCGAGATCCATGCCGAGCTGGGCGAACGTCGTGTTGCACGACTTCACGAACGCGAATTCGAGCGTGACCGTCTGGCCGTTGCGACACACCTCGCCGTCGATGTTCTTGATCGTCGAGTCGCTTCCCGGCAGAGCCAGCTCGACCGGATCGGGGAACTCGGTCGATGGGCTGACCAACCCAGAATCGAGCCCCGACGCCGTCGTGATGATCTTGAACACCGAACCGGGTGCGTATGTCTCATCGATCGCACGGTTCCTGAGCGGCTGGTCGGGATCGTTCTCGAGGGCGGTCCCCGCGGGTGCAGCGTCGGCGCCGACGAGGGTGTTCGGGTCGAAACTCGGATACGACACGAAAGCAAGGATGGCTCCCGTCGCCGGATCCATTGCAATGACGCTGCCCTTCTGATCACCGAGAGCCTCCGCAGCGATCGTCTGGAGGTCATGGTCGATGGTGAGCCGCACCCCACGCGGTCTCGTGTCGCCACCGAGAATCCCGTTCAGGACACCGGAGATCGTGGAGTCGCGGTTGGAGGTGAGGTTGGACGCCTCGGTCCGCTCGAGCCCACGGGATCCGTAGAGCACCGACGTGTATCCGACGGAGTGGGCGTACAGATCGCCGAAGGGGTACTCACGCTGGAACAGCGTCGGATCCTCAGGAAGGCGTTCGGAAACGGCGACGACGACCTGGTCCGACGTGACGATGGGACCGCGTTCGCGCCCCGTCCGCCACGCAACGACCCTCGGGTTGCGGGGGTCGTCCCGATATTCGGGACCGTTGATTGCCTGGATGTAGGTGACCGACCCCGCAAGGATGATGAACGCCGCGAAGATCACATATGCGGCTCGGCGAAGGGCGACGTTCATGCTCGCTCCTCATCCGAGACGCGCAGCAACAGCGCGATGATCGCCGTGTTGGCGAGGAGCGACGACCCACCGTACGACATGAACGGCAGGGTTATCCCGGTGATCGGCATGAGTCGCAGGACGCCCGACAGGATGATGACCGCCTGGAGGGCGAGCACGATCGTGAGACCCCCTGCGAGGTACTTGCGGAACCGATCCCGTGACCTGATCGCGATGCCGAAGCCACCTGCAAGGAGCAGGGCGAACCCTGCGAGGACGACGACCGAACCGGCGAGCCCCATTTCCTCGGCGATGGCGGCGAATATGAAGTCCGTCTCGGCCGCCGGGATGAGGTCGGGCCGTCCGAGCCCGATGCCCGAGCCTGTCAGGGCGCCCGACCCCATGGCGAAGAGACTCTGCACCGTCTGGTAGCCGGCGTCGCTGAAGTGTCCGAACGGATCGATCCACGCATCGATCCGGCGCTGCACGTGATTGAACGCGTTGTACGCGATGACGCCCGCGACCAGCGCCATCAATCCGCCGGTGATGACGTAGAACGATCGGCCGGTTGCGATGTAGAGCATCCCGACGAAGAGCCCGAACAGCAGGAGCGAGGCGCCGAGGTCCTTCTGATAGGTGAGTACCAGGAACGACATTCCGGCGGCGATGAAGACGGGGAAGAGGTGTCGCGGCTCGGGCAACTTGAACGGACCGACCTGGCGACTGACCGTCGACATCGCCTCGGCTCGTTCCGCGAGGTATGACGCAAGGAAGATCGTGATCAGCACCTTGGCGATCTCACCGGGTTGGAAGCTCAGGACCCGGTTGATACCGGGGACATCGATCCGCACCCACAGCCTCGACCCGTTGACGGTCGCACCATGGATCGGCCATGCATCGGGGAGCAGCGGGAGCAGAAGAAACCCGACGCCGACGGCGAGAATGACATACCGGTACCGGCGCAGGACCGAAACGCCGCTGTTGCGCAGGAGCCACAACAGAGCCGCCCCTGCACCACCGGCAACGACGAGTGACCAGCGCTGGATTGCCGCGAGGTTCCCGTCGAGGCGATAGATCTCGATGAACCCGACGGCAGCGAGGAAGGCAACCGTCGGTAGCAGAAGGCTCGACGCCCCCGGTGCCCAGATTCGCACGGCGATGTGGAGTCCACCGAATGCGACGAGGAACGACACCATCGTCACGGCGACCTGTGCGTTGAGCCAGTTCCCCCTCGTGAACTCGACGATGCCAACACCGATTCCCGCAAGGAGAGCGGCCGCGATGAGGAGGCCGGCTTCGCCGCGCCGGGTCATTCCGCTACGTCGATCACGACAACGGTCGTGTTGTCGACGCCTCCGGCAGCATTGGCGGTTTCGATGAGGGCCCACGCCGTCGGGTCGACCCCTTCACTCCCGCCGAGGATTCCGCCGATCATCTCGTCCTCGATCATGTCCGTGAGTCCGTCGGAACACAAGAGGATCCGGTCGCCGGGTTGGAGGTCGATCACCATCGTATCGACCGTGATGGGACCGAGCCCGAGCACCCGGGTCACGAGGTGTCGATGCGGATGCGTACGCCCGGCCTCCTTGGTGATCCGACCCAGGGCGATCAATTCCCCGACGAGCGAGTGATCGGTTGTGATCTGTTCGAGTTCCCCGTCGCGCAGGAGATACGCACGTGAATCCCCGACGTGTGCGAATTCGGCCCTGCCGTCCTCGTTGAGTTTGACCAGGGTCATCGTGGTCCCCATGCCGGCGAGGGACCGGTCCTCCTCCGCTGCGAGTACCACGGCCTCGTTGCCTGCGATCACCCGATCGGCTGTGCCGATATCGGCATCGGCAGGTTCTTGCGATGCTGCCTCGACGGCAAGGCGCGATGCGACCTCCCCACCCACGGCACCACCCATGCCGTCAGCGACCATGAGGAGTTCGGGACCTTCCGATGCGCCCGAATTCTTCGGGTACAAGGAGTCCTCGTTGTGATCTCTCACCCTGCCGGTGTCGGTACCGGTGGCCCACACGTACTTCATCGAACCTCGAGGATGGTCTTGCCGATCTGAACGGTATCGCCCCGGACAACCGATCGGGGACTCGTAACCCTACGCCCGTTCACATAGGTCCCGTTCGTCGATCCGAGGTCGTGGACGATTACCTTGTCGTCCTGGATACCGAGGCGCGCGTGGAACTCAGACGCGTACGGGTCGTCGATGGGGATGTCGGCATCCTCAGACCGTCCGAAGACGTGACCCTGTGGGCGGAGCCTGACCCGCTCAGGGTCGCCGTCACCCGTGAGGACGACCACCTCGGCCGCGAACCCGTCCGCTTTGGTACCGGGGTTCGAACCGATGTGCACCTTTACCGACCGCGCCACCTGCCACAGGAACAGGAACAACATTGCGAGGAAGAGCAGCTTGATGATGTTGAAGAACAGTGCTGGCACCGTCTACCCCACAGGTCGATAGGTGAACGAGAGGTTTCCGAGCACGACGCTATCTCCTGGTGCGAGTTGCAGCGGCTTTTTCCGGACCCGGGTGTTGTTGACGAACGTGCCGTTGGATGATCCTACGTCAAGAATCCGTGCCGTGAGGCCTTCGATGTAGATGAGGGCGTGGTGGCGTGAGATCTGCTCGTTCGCCAATCGGATGTCGCAATCGAGATCACGCCCGATGACGGTGCGGTTCCTCGAGATGCTGAGGACCGCCGATCCGTCGGTTGCGATCAGTTGTGCCCACGGGGGAAGGCTCCCAGGCTTGTTCGTACCAGAGCAGCCGAGCACACCGCGCGGAATCGACGTGTCGGTGCGTATCTCGATATGGACAGGGCCGACGAGCCGCCAACCATTGTCCCGAGCGGACACCGTGACCACCGCCTCGAGTTCGGAGATGAGTTCGGCCAGATCGGCCGCGGGGTCGATGTCGGAGCTGTTCATGGTCACGGTGAGGTCATTGGGGACCGCGGGACCGATAGCGGTATCGGCCGCGAGAAAGTCCAATTGACGCAGGATTTTGCTTCCGATGTCAACCGGATGCATCCGCCCCTTGAAAACCGATGCACTCGCACCGTCAACAAGGTTCTCCAATCGCCGTTCCAACCCACGAGCAAGATTCATGGCAGTGATTGTATGGCGGGGAACAGTTTGGGGGACGGAGGACGCCACGAGACCGCCTGCGGCAGGGGCTCGCTAGCATCGCTCACCGCTGTCCGCTTGCGGCTATCCGAACCGGACGCTCGTAGCTCCTGGCTTGTAGCTCTTGGCTGCCAGCTCTTGAGTTGTCAGTGCTCAGTTGACAGTTGACAGCCCTCGCCCCGGGCTCTTCGCGTCCCCCCT
>CAZDIQ010000144.1:0-2548 GCA_964505525.1 uncultured Acidimicrobiaceae bacterium
GACTGTGGACTGTGGACTGTGGACTCTCTATTCCCCACTTGGGTCGAGTTCCCCCCACAGATCCTTCTCGGCCAGGTCTATCACTGTCCATGCCATGGCGAGGGCACCTTCTCGGATCGTCGCCATGCCCTTGTCCGTGAGGGTGGCGGCAGCGAACTCGCGCTGGTGGTTGACGGCCGGGTCGCAATCGAGACTGAGCATCGGGTGGATGGATGGCACCTCGTATGAGACGTTGCCCATGTCGGTCGAACCGGACGTCTTGGGTGGGAGATCCCGATGCCACGAGATCGGGCGCCCTGCCGCCTCCGAGTTCGCCACGTAGAGGGAGGTCATGACGGGGTTGTTGCGCATGTCCTTATAGCGGTGACCGGCTTCGATGACCTCGTACGTACACCCCGTCGCGTTGGCGGCAGCCTCGAAGCAGGACCTGACTCTCGGCATCAGTTCATCGAGCCGTGCGTCGGTGGCGGACCGCACATACCAGCTCATGGAAGTGTGATCGGGAACGATGTTGGGTGCGGCTCCTCCGTGGGTGATGATCCCGTGGATGCGATCGTTGTCGAGAATGTGCTGACGGAGCATCGCAACGCTCGAATACGCAAGAACCGCAGCGTCGAGCGCATTGAGACCCAGCTCGGGGGCTCCGGAGGCATGCGCTGCCTTCCCATGGAAATGGACATCGATGTGCTCGATCGCAAGGAACTCCGGGTCCACGACGTCTCTCGTGCTCGGATGGATCATCATCGACGCCGCGGCGTCCTCGAACGCACCGGCATTGATGAGGTCGACTTTCCCCCCGTAGTGCTCCTCAGCGGGGGTTCCGAGAACGGTCACGCGGATTCCGAGTTCCTCGGCGAGTGGTGCGAGGGCGATCCCTGCACCGAGACCCGCTGTGGCGATGATGTTGTGACCGCAGGCGTGACCGATCTCGGGCAAGGCGTCCATCTCCGCACAGATGACCACGCGGGGACCGTCGGTTCCGACGGTCGCCTCGAACGCCGTGTCAAGGCCGTAGACCGACTCTTTCACGTCGAACCCACCGTTGCGCAACGCCTGCACCATGTTTGCCGAAGTTTCGTGCTCGACATAGGCGAGTTCGGGGTGCTCGTACATCCATCGTGAGAGTTGCTGAAGAGCTTCCTCGTGCTCGGAAAAACGCTGCTCGGCTCGCTCTTTGGATGTTGCCGTCATCATGCTCCTCGGAATAGGAAGGCCGTCAGTGCCGTTCGCACAGCGAGAGTCGTCATTGGTCCGCCGGTCGCCGCAAGTGCCAACGGCTGCAGGATACGTAGCATGTGGGCGGCAAGGAGGATCGATGGGCCACTATCACGACGAAGCGCAGCGATACACGGCAACGGCGGCGGAATTGAGCAAGCTCATTCCCGGGTCCTACGCCGGATACCGCGAGATGCACAAAGCGGCAATGACCGAAGGTGAATTGTCGATCGGTGTCAAGGAGCTCATTGCGTTGTCCTACGGGATAGCCGAGCGATGCGACGCATGCATTGCTTCCCACGCACGGGGTGCCGCTCGAGCCGGTGTGACCGAACAGCAGTGTGCAGAGGCGATCTCGGTCGCAATCATGATGCAAGGCGGTCCAGGCACGGTGTACGGCGCCAAGGCCTTTGAGGCTTTCAAGGAATTCGCAGAGAAGTACCAGTCGTGAATCTCGCAGTCGTCGTCGCCGCCATCCCATCGCCCTCGCAGAACACCATCGAGATCGGTCCGCTGACGATCCACTTCTACGGGATCCTCATCGCCCTCGGCGTCATCGTCGCGATCATCGTCTCCCGTCATCGGTATGTCAGGTTCGGCGGTTCGGGGCCACTGTTCGAACGTGTGGCGATCTGGGGGGTCGTCATCGGGTTCATGGGAGCGCGACTCGGGTACGTGTCGACCCACACGGCTCGTTTCGCCGGTAGGCCGTGGGCTGTGCTGTTCATCTGGGAGGGTGGCCTTGCGCTGTACGGCGGCATCCTTGCCGGTGCGCTGGCCATGATCTTTCTCATGCGGCGTTGGAAGGGCGACGTGTTCGCCCTCGGCGACGCCGTTGCAGTCGGCATCCCGCTCGCCCAGGCCATCGGCCGTTGGGGCAACTACTTCAACCAGGAACTTTTTGGTACACCATCAGACCTTCCGTGGGCGATCGTCATCGACCGCGCCCACCGGCCACCCGAGTACGCCCAGTTCGAGACCTTCCACCCGACGTTCTTCTACGAGTCGATGTGGAACGTCCTGATCCTCGTCCCGGTCATCCTGATCCTCGAGCGGATGGGAAAGCTCGCCAAGGGCGCATCCTTCGGCTTGTACGTTGCCCTCTACGCATTCATGCGGTTCCTGATGGAGCTCCTGCGCACCGACACCACGTTCCGGTTCGCGGGAATCTCCCGGAACGGCTGGGTGTCGATCGCCGCGGTCCTGTTCGGTCTCGGCTGGGTCTGGTACTGCCAGAAGCGAGGCGAGAAGCGAACCCTGATCGGGGAACCCACGTTCTTCTCACCGCAGCGCGAGACAGAGGACACGCAACAGAGGACAGATGACAGAGGAC
>CAZDIQ010000144.1:2648-4864 GCA_964505525.1 uncultured Acidimicrobiaceae bacterium
GCTGATCCGTGGGTCGGGCCTGTCGTCTTTGTGTTGTCGATGGCGCTCGCGTCGCGCTGGGAGTCTGCGAACAGTTCACCCATGGCACCGATGCTGGCGAGAATCGAAGTCGTCTCCAGCGGGAGATAGATCTTCGTTGCCTGGCCATCGGCGATGCCCTGGAGAGCCTCGAGGTAACGGATCGCGATGAGGTCCGGGGTCGGGTCGCCTTCGTGGATGGCGCTGAACACCCGCTCGATCGCCCGACCTTCACCTTCGGCGATGGTTTCCCGCTCGTATCTCTGGGCATCGGCAACTGTCTTGATGGCTTCACCCTGACCCTCGGCGTCGAGAATCCTCGACTGCTTGACGCCTTCGGCCTTGAGAATCGCTGAACGCTTCTCACCCTCTGCCTCGGTGACGATGGCACGACGATCACGCTCCGCCTTCATCTGTCGGTGCATGGCGTCGGTGACGTCTGCCGGGGGATCGATGCGCTGGATCTCGACTCGCACCACCCGCGTTCCCCAGACGTCGGTCGCCTCATCGAGGATCGTCCGCAGTTCGGTGTTGATGGTCTCGCGGGACGTCAGGGCATCGTCGAGGTCCATGTCACCGATCACGTTCCTCAGGTTGGTCTGGGCCAACTTCGTGGCGGCCACGATGAAGTTGCGAACGTTGTACGCAAGCTTCTCGGGGTCGGTCGCCTGGTAGTAGACGACCGCGTCGACCGTGACAACGACGTTGTCCTTCGTGATGACCTCTTGGGGTGGGACGTCGACGACCTGCTCACGCATGTCGACCTTCTGCACCTTGTCGATGAACGGCACAATCATGTGGAACCCGGGATCAAGGGGGGGCTGGCGATAGCGCCCGAACCTTTCCGCGAGACCCTTTTCGTGCTGCTGGATGATCTTGATCGCCAGCGCCACATAGATGATCAGCGCAAGAATCAGAATGATGATGATCATTGCCACTAACACTTCCATGTCCTATCCCTTTCGTAGTGTGTGTTTCTCGTTCGTCAAACTCTTATGCGACGGGCTCGACCACGAGGCGAGCACCCCGCACCTCGGCGACCCTGACCTCGACTCCGACCTCGATGTCGTCATTGCCGTCGGTGGTCGCTCTCCAAACCTCGGTGCCCATCTTGACCATTCCGGTGCCTTGTATCCGGTTCACGGTCTCGGTCACCACCGCCGATGCGCCCACATATCTGGCTGAACCCACCGGCAGCAGCTCTCCGCGGATGTCATTCTTTGCGAACCTGTGGAGCAACCAAAGCACCAGGATCGACACCACGACGAACGTGATGATCTGCGATGGGACCGTGACCCCGACGATGGCAAGGGCGCCAGCCGCAGCTGCCCCTACCGCGAACGGGAGTAGGAAGAAACCGGCCGTGACCATCTCGCCGACCGCGAGCAGAGCGGCCGCCACGAGCCAGACCGCGGTCCACAGCCCTTGGTTGAGGGACTCGTCCTCGGGCGCAAAGATCGCTGTCAGGATCACAAGGAAGACGATGCCCGCCATGCCGAGCCACAGCCCGAATCCACCGCCCAGTGCCTTCCTGGACCCGGAGGGCTGGGTGGAATCCGATGGCCTTGCGGCCGTTCCTCCGAACGCCACCGCCCACTCCTCGGCGAACGCCTCGAGGTCGTCGCCGACGACGGTTCCTGGTCCTTTGCCTTCGGCGATGGCGTCCTGAAGATGGGATCGAAGCTCAATCGCCATGTCGGATGCGGTGTTGCTGTCGATTCCGGATCCAACCCAGTATGTCCGGCAGCGATCGACAATCTGTTCACTGGTCAGATCGGTCACCCGAATCTCCCTTCACGACTTGGTTCACCCCGTTGCTGAGCGTGGACCATTCCTTCTTCCATTCTTTGAGCCGTAGACGGCCTTCCTTGCCGATGCGGTAGTACTTGCGAGGCGGGCCGGAGCCGTCCGCTTCGACAAAGTAGCCTTCGATGAGTCCCAAGCGCTGCATCCGCGACAGTGTCGGATAGATGGATCCCTCGCTTACGAGGTCGAGACCTCTCTGAGACAATTTGCTCGCCATTTCGTATCCGTAGCTCGGTTCCTCTTCGATGACCGACAAGAGACACATGTCGAGCACCCCTTTGAGGAGCTGGGATCGGTGGTCCATTCTCGGCATATAGTGCGTCGCCTGTTATCGCTGATACCTCAATACCTTGCTAATAAGGATATCAAGGATTCGAGAGGAAGTCAATAGG
>CAZDIQ010000145.1:0-4864 GCA_964505525.1 uncultured Acidimicrobiaceae bacterium
CGCGGTCGAGGGCGGTAGACAAGAAATCCTCCAGGGACATGATGGGAATGCCGTACTTGCGTGCAGTAGCCGCCTTTCCCGATTGGGTGTTGGTGTCGCAGGCCACGAGGAGATTGCATCGCTTCTTGGTCACGTTGCTCACCGGTTCCAGGCCCAGTCGTCGTGCCATGCCTTCGATCTCGGCTCTTGGTATCGCTGCGTTTCCGGTGAAGCAGACGTGCATGCCGGGTTCGAAGGTGGCGGCCACCGGGACCTCGCGCTTCACGGACACCGCATCTTCGACGCCACTCCAGTCCACTTCAAGAGCCTGCGAGGCACGTTTCAGCTGGTCGTGTTCGTCGTCGGTGACGATGCCGTCTCGGAGTGCTGCGTGGACCAACTCATCCATGTAGTGCTGGTGGATCTGACGGAGCTCGCCATCACTGAATCCGAGGGCGTGGGCGAGGAATCGCAACTGCTGGCGTTCACCCGCGTCGATGACGAGATCCGCCAACGCCCAGTCGAGAAGCTCCAGATAGGACATGGTCCGACCATCGGCCGAACTGTGGGAGAGTGACGCTGCCAGGTAGCCGAGGAACGGCGGTTTGAGGGCATCGGCAGAGGGAGGAGAGGTGGCGTCACGGCGTAAGGTGCGCGGTCTCGTGGGGAGCTCGTGAGCGACCGATCCGGGCACCAACTCGTCCATCTCGACCCGTTCGAAGAGCTTGGCGAAGACGTGAGCTGTCGCCCGGGCGTCGGCCAATGCACGATGGTGGTCCACGAGTTCCACCCCGAGCCGGGAACAGACCTCATTCAGCTTTCCGAACTCCAGTCGGAGCGTGTCGACTCCGCTACCCTTCTCGACGTGGGATCCTGTCCTTCGGTACTCGTTCTCGAGGAACCGGATGTCGAACGGGAGGTTGTGGGCGACCAACACCGCCCCATGGAGTCGTGCGGCAAGAGCTCCACCCACGTCCTCGAAAGTGGGGGCGTTGGTGACCATCGAGGCGGCAACACCGTGAATCCATGTCGGGCCGACGTCTCTCTGCGGATCGACGAGCGTGTCCCACTCATCAATGATCTGGCCGCTGAGATCCACCGAGACCGCAGCGACCTCGACGATCCGATCAGCGTTGTACAGGCCGGTGGTCTCGACGTCGACGACCACGAACCGATCGAACGGCTGTGGTGATGTATCACCAGCCGAGACACTTCCGCGTGTTGAGGTTGTCCACGTCATGGGAAACCAACCGATCATGGGAGTTCGAACGTTCTGGTGACTGAATCGGCCCGGATCCGGAGGCCCTTTAGGTCCCCGCATCCGGCAATCGAAGAGACTCGTTTCCAACAGGGGAAAGCCGTGGGGCGATGGGTCTGATCGCTCAGGGCAAATCGCCTCGGACGGCTATGCCCAGTCTTCGATGGGTCGGGGTGTGCGCATGCCCTCGGTGGTTTCGTCGATGTCGAAGAAGGCAGGGTCGTAATCCGGTGCCCATTCACGGAGGTCCTCGTGGTCGGGGTGATCAGGATCCGCCAGAATCTCCAGCAGATCCGCATAGCCCGACGGACCGCCACAATCGTCGGGCGGGCATGCCCGCCGCCCGGCGAGACACACCGGGTACTCGACGCCACGACCTGGAAGGGTGATCGCCTCCAAGAGGACATCGTGCTCCCAACCGTCACCGAAGTCGTAGTCCCATCGCATCTTCATCCCGACCTTGGGAAGCACTTGGTCGAGACGGAACTGTTTCTCGTCCAGGAAGTCCAATTCCCAGTCAGGGTCAGGGATCCCATACACCTTGCCGCCGACGTCGTAGGCGTGCAGGTGATACCCAGCCCATCCCATCGTCCCCCAAAGAACACCGGTCAACTCCCACAGTGTCACATCCGACTCAACCAGGATCCGGCGCCACACCGGAGGCTTCACATCACGCAACGTGATCTTCAATTGGTACACCGTCCTCACGACACGTGCTCCGAGATACACACAGAGACGTCGAGTTGCTCAATCACGTCGGCAGTGATGATCACCCGACGACGTGCTGGAGACGGTGCCATGAAACTCCTCGCATTGCGACCTCCCGAACGATAGAGCACGTGTCGCACCTCCGCCCGTGACGAGTGAGTCGGGTCAAACCTGGAGCTGGGAAGGCGGAGGCATTGGATGTGCCCGCAGCTCTCCCTCCGTTCGGTTCGGTGCGAGCGGGCGTGGGTGGATACACGGTCAGGAGCTGGTGATCACGCGGTTTCGTACCCCATTCGATCCGTCATCCCAAACCTCGGCCATAAGCCGCATTCACGAGGGCTCGTGCCGTTCGTGCTGCCGCCGTGGCGTCGGTTTCACTTGGTGGGCGTGCCTCGTACTGGAACTTGTTTCGGGCACGCCTCATCCGCTCGAAGTGTTTGACGGCCTTCGCCTCCTGCGCATCGGTCAGGATCGCCCCTAGGAACCTGATCAGCGATTCGTGATGCCCCGCGCGGTTGGTGGTGCGGTATCCGTAGCTAGCGAGCAGAGCCTCTCCCACCGCATGACCTGCACCGTAGGCGAGGCTGTAGCGGTTCTGGGCGAGGTGAACATTGTCGATATCGGCTTGGGAGTCCTCTGCCTGTTGCAGGAAAGCGGATGCTCGTGCCAGGTCGATAGGCACAGGTTCGATGCGTCCCGTGGCTACCAATGCAGAGATCGCTTCTTGCTGCGCTGGAGTGAGTGGTCTCAATCCCACGGCAGATCACCTACGAGTAGGACGGTCGGATTCGACGCTATGTGCTCAAGGAATCCCGATTCCTCACTGAATTCGTCGGGGGTGAGGATCGTTGGGTTCACCGGTCGGCCCACCTGAGCCTCGACGCGGTCACATACCGCGTAGATCGCTTCCGTGTCGGGGTCGCCGATGACCATCAGATCGATGTCTCGGGGAGACGAGCCGCCGACGCCTCGCAGCCGCGCCGCATACGAGCCGTACAGGAACGCAATATCGATTCCGTCGATGCTTCTCAGCTCCTCGGCGAGCAGGGCCACCGGACCGGTCGCCACGAGGAGGATCTCCTTGAGCGGACCAACCAGCGGACTCTCAGTGTTGGCTTTGATGAGTCGGGTACGACCCACGTGGCGTTCCGCGAGGATCCCGGCCTCGACGAGGCGGGCAACCTCCCGATGCGCAGTTGTGTAGGCCAGATCGGAGCGTTCGCCAAGTTCGGTGAGACTCAGTTCGTCATCGGCAAGAACCAGGACAGAGAGCAGCCTGGCCTGTCCGGCAGACCTGAAGATCGGAGCCAAGAGGGGCGTTTCAGTTCTCATATAATGGAGAATATCCTCCATTATATCGATAGTCAAGGCTTGCGTAGGCCCTCCGGCGTGTTCTTGTCAGGCGCGCAGGAGGACCGCACGGGAGGATGCGGCGGCCATTCCGGTGTCTGTGGTGACGATGGACAGGTCGAGTTGTTCCGCAAGCTCGATGTAGAGGGCGTCCATCACACTTGAGTTCTCGCGCCGTTGCCATGCACCGGCCAGGAGAGGTGGGAGAGGATGACGGACGATCGGAGCTTGGGCCGTCGCCGCGATGAGATCCACGACGTCCTTGGATGACATTTTGTCGGCGCGATGGAGTCGGCCGAGAGCGGAGAGGATCTCCGCGTCGAAATGTGCCGGGGCATGCACCTGGACGTCGCGGAGCCTTTCAGCGACCTGATCGCTCACCGGGGTGTTCAGGAGGAAGTCCACCATTGCCGAGGCATCGATCACGGTGGCGCTCACGATCCGAACTCCTCCCGTGACGCCTGCACGGCCTCCAGCACGTCCTCATGGGTGACATCCGGGAAGTGGCGCGTGGCACCGCCCAGAAGGTCGAGCCAGTGGTTCATGCGCCTGGCCGCGAGCGACTGTCGGAGTGCCTCCTGCGTGATCGCCGAGATGTTCAGATCCGCTTCCTTGACCTCGGCAGCCAGTTCGTCGGGAAGATATACGTTGATCCGTGCCATGCGCATAGTATACACACCTCGCGCTCGGCTGTCCGACATCTACCGCACGAGAGCACAGAGTTCAAGATGCGCGTTTAAAGACTGGTCAGGGACCTCTTCGACGAAGCCTTCAGGTGGAGATATGGCCTCCCTAACAGAAAACTATTATTTGAGCCATACCGTCGACCTCCCCTGTGTCAGGCGATCCGGACTCGCTCATATCTGGCTGAGGGGCGCGATCCAAGTGGTGCGGTATCCAATGCCGAACTCGCGAAAACGTTCGACGTTTTTGGGGAACACGAAATGCGGATCCGGCGAACATGAGAGAGACATCGTGAGGTTTCGTTGAACATTCGAGTCGTGTTGGCTTTCGCCCTGGTGGCTCTCGCTGCGTGTACCACGACGGTGGAGAGCCAGCTGCCATACGAGGCCCCAACCAGCCAGTTTCAGCGGGACATACTGGACGATGGCAAGGTGTCGTTCGCCGAGATGGAGCGGGCCGTGTTTGCGTACGGTGAGTGTCTCGAGCAGCTGGGCATCCACACAGAGTCCGAACTTGATGTTTCGATAGGTGCGTACCGGTACAGCTTCTCAGGGGACGGTCTCGACATTTCAGAGCTTCTGGATGGGCCGGATGCCACCGCATGCAAGGCGGAGTACATCAGCATCGTTGAAGTCGTGTTTGCCGGCCAGCATGGACCTACGCGGGAGGACGACGCAGCGTTCTATGCGAACGTCGCTGAATGCATGCGCAAACAAGGCTATGACATTGATGGAAGCGATCCCGACTCGATGGCCGCGCTGCACGGGTTGTACCCCAATGAGTATCTCGCCTGCTTCGACTCAGTAGCGGGCCTTTGAACCGAGGGCGCATTGCAGATCAGGTTGGAGCACGTAAATGCGTCGATGTTCCTCGGTTCGGGCGAGT
>CAZDIQ010000146.1:0-1648 GCA_964505525.1 uncultured Acidimicrobiaceae bacterium
CGATCGCAGACCGCGGCTATGTACTCCAGACGGGGCGTATCGTCCTTGACGACACAGCCGAGGAGCTCATGGCCAACGAGGATTTGCGGAAGGCCTATCTCGGCGACATCGAGTAGGAGTCGCTCATGACCCAGGACCGCTTTGACGTTGCGATCATCGGTGGTGGCATCATCGGGATGTCCATTGCATTCCAGATCGCCCGCCGATCGGACATGTCGGTTCTCGTGCTCGAGAAGGGGATCGGGCTCGGAGAGGGGTCCACGGGGAGCTCGTCGGCAATCACCCGCCAGCGGTACACCAACATCGAGAACGTACGTGTGTCGCGAGATGGCAACCGCATCTGGCGGGCATGGAGCGACTATGTCGAATCCGATTCGCCGAACGGGAAGTTCCATGACATCGGTGTCCTGTGGATGGTCGGGGACTCCGCTGCGGCCGTTGCGCAGGACCAGGTCAGGATGGCAGCCGAAGGGATCGATGTGGTCGACATCGGCGCCGATGACCTTGTTGAACTGTTTCCCGGTGTTTCTCCCTGCATGGTGCCATTCGATCTGACAGGCGAGACCGACCACGAGTGCGCACCAGGGGACCGTTTCCTGCTCGAACGCGACACCGGGTTCTTCGATCCGA
Source organism: uncultured Acidimicrobiaceae bacterium (assembly GCA_964505525.1). GTDB lineage: Bacteria > Actinomycetota > Acidimicrobiia > Spongiisociales > UBA5794 > UBA5794. The sequence goes on from CAZDIQ010000146.1 coordinate 631, forward strand.
CCGGTGCGTTGCTCGATGTGGCCATCGCCTCGAGAAAGCGCGGCGTCGACGTCCGGCTCGGAACGGCGGTCACCGACGTGCACACCCAGGGTGGGCGGGTGACCGGCATCTCCCTCAGTGATGGAACCACCGTGTCGTGCGGTATGGCCATCAACGCCGCCGGCCCGTGGTGCAATCGCATCAACACGATGGTCGGACTCGAAATGCCGTGGACACTTGTGCCGACCCGCATCCAGGTGATCTATCGGGATCTGCCACCTGAGGTTCCAAGACCGATCCCGGTGATCGGCGATGCGGCAGGCGGCATCTACCTGAGGCCAGAGGCCAACGATGGGCAGATCATCCTCGGCTCAATTCTTGAAGAGGACGAACTCGAGGAAGTCGATCCCGATACCTACAACAAAAGCGCTGACCGTTCGTTCATCGACACGAAGATCCATGCACTGCACCATCGACTTCCCTCGTTGCCGTACCGCGGAATCCCAGGTGGCATGGCGGGTCTGTACACCGTCAACCGTCAGGACGTGATCCCGATCGTCGGCCCGACCGACATCGACGGGTTCGCCGTTGCGAACGGTTTCTCCGGCCACGGATTCAAGGAGTCCCAGATCATCGGATCGATGATGGCCCAATGGATCACAGGTGTTCGAGCCTCATACGACACCGACGTCCCCATGTCGTTCTTCTCGATAGACCGCGATCCCCATTTCACCGCGGATCACAACGTATTGGCCTGACGGAGAGGCAAGTACACAGTCGACAGTGAATACCGAGTACCGAATACCGAATACCGAAGCCCATGCTGGCTGTGGACTGACAACTGAGAGCTGAAAGCTGACCTTTTCGATCATGGATGATGGAATCGGCTTTCCGAAACCGTCATCCAGTATCCAGTATCCAGTATCCAGACTTACACCACCGTTCCGATTCCAAGCTCTTCGGCATTGGCAAGTGCTTTTGCTGCTGCGGCTACGTCTTGGCTTGCTATGCCGACCGACTTGAACAGGGTGATACCCGG
>CAZDIQ010000146.1:1748-4795 GCA_964505525.1 uncultured Acidimicrobiaceae bacterium
CTGCGGCTACGTCTTGGCTTGCTATGCCGACCGACTTGAACAGGGTGATACCCGGGGGGCGGGTGACACCGCCGAGCAGTTCACCGATCTCGGCGTCGGGTTTGACACCCGCCTGGAGCAGGTCGCCCGCCTCGATCGAGGCCGCCCCACGATCATCGACCACGCGGAACGCGGACCGCACGACCGAAGGCGGGACCTCGGCCATGTCGGAGGTGAATGCCCCGACCGCGTTGATGTGGATGTCACCCGAAAGTGCCTCGGGCGAAAAGAGCGGTGTGGTTGAAGGCGTCACAGTCGTGATGATCTGGGCACCGTCGATCGCCGCATCCGGGGAATCGGCCACGGAACCGTGTACGCGACGTGCAAGGGACTCGGCCTTCGTACGATCCCTGTTCCAGATCCGGATCTCCGAGATCGGGCGGACCGCCTTCACAGCCCGTACCTGGTCGAAGCCCATTGCCCCTGCCCCGAGAAGGGCGAACCTCTGCGCACCCTCGGGCGCGAGGATCCTGGTGGCAAGACCGGACGCTGCTCCTGTACGGATCGCGGTCAGGGTCGGTCCGTCGACCGAACCGATGGGAACACCATCCTCGTCGAACACGGTCACGATCCCGACGGGCTTCCCTGGGACGATCGACACGACCTTGACGCCTGAGATCCTGCCGACGCGTGCCGGCATGAAGAATGATGATCCGAGCAATTGGCGTTGCGGGATTTCGCGGTCGTTGCCGAACGCCGTCTCCATGGCGGAGATGGCGTCGATCATCGGCAGGGCGGCCCGTGTTTCGTCGGCGTCGAGGATTCTCACGATTCGTCTGGGGCGAACCTGCTGACGTACGCCTTGCGTACAGCGGTCGACTCTTCGTCGTCCAACGCTGTGAGAAGACCCATCGCGTCGTCGCGCGAGGTGTCGCCCGACAGGACTTCGGCGACATGGCGTTTGGTTGTCACGATGGGCAGCCGCGGTTTGGCCGCGATGTGGACCGCCAACTCGGTCGCGATCTCCATTGCGTGGCCTGGCTCGGTGACGGCATTGAGGAATCGGGCCTCCTTTGCCTCCCGTGCGGTGAACGGTCGGCACGTCATGACCAGTTCCTTGGTGAGTGCAGGCCCGATCTCGCGCACCAAGCGTTCGATCCCGCCCCACGCCAGCGGGATCCCGACGTCGATTTCGGGAATGATGAAGACGGTGTCGTTGTCAGCCACACGAAGGTCACACGCAGCGGCGAGAACCACACCACCGCCCACGACGTAGCCGCTCATCGCGACGACCGTTGTCTGGGGGAGGTTTTCGACGGCGTCAGCCATCCTTCCTCCGAGCGCAGCGGCTTCGTATCGCGTGACCGAGTCAGAACTGCCGAGAGCGTCACCGTCGAACACACCGATGTCGACACCCGACGAGAACGACTTCCCGTTGCCCGTGATCACGACCGAGTGCAGACCGGACTTGGCGATCTCGCCGCACACGTCGATCAGTTCCTGCAAGAGTGCAAGCGAAAGCGCATTCAGTCGCTCCGGGCGATCAAGGGCGACGAACCCGATGTCGCCATCCTGCCAGAAGTCGAGATTGCTGTATGTCAGACCGAGCTCCTCTTTGGTGCGCGCTCATCGTACCCGTGCCGACAAAGATGCATCCGACAGGCACCCGATCGGGTTGGTACATTGAAGGGTAGAGGAGGAGCTATGCAAAAGACCGTTGCGCACATCCTTGGTCACAAGGGTCAGGACGTCTGGACGGTTGCATCGGACATGACTGTCTTTGATGCATTGTCCCTTATGGCCGACAAGAACATCGGAGCCCTCGTCGTCGTCGATGACGGGGCTGTCACTGGAATCATGTCCGAACGGGACTACGCCCGCAAGGTGGTCCTGGTCGGGAGGGACTCAAGGGAAACCCTTGTACGAGAGATCATGACGACGGGACCCATAACGGTGACCGGCGATACGACTGTCGGATCGTGCATGGAACTGATGACCGACAATCGGTTCCGTCACCTACCCGTGATGGACGAGGAGCGTCTCGTCGGTGTCATCTCGATCGGTGATGTCGTGAGTGCCGTGATCGAGGAACAATCATTCCTGATCGACCAACTCGAGGGATATATCACGTCGTCTGGCTGAGGACAGATCTTGGACAGCCTTCAGACTTCAGCTTTCAGCTCTCAGCTTGTGAGTTGACAGTTCACGGTTGTCAGTTCCGGGCAGCGAGTACCGAATACGGAATACAGAACTTGATGCTGAACTGTCAGCTGAAAGCTGAGAGCTGAAAGCTCCTCCGCGGAGGCGGACGGGAATCGAACCCGCCAGGGGACTCTCGTCCCCTCGTCGGTTTTGAAGACCGCGACGTCCACCAGGCACGCAGTCGCCTCCATGGACCAATCGTAACGCCCCGTCACGGTCGGTTCTTTTGCGGGTGTCGTTCCGTGAACCCACATCGTCGCTATGCTCCGTGAGGAACAGCGAGCAACGCGAGGAAAGCATGGCTGACGCTCAATTGATGGTGTGGATCGACCAGGATCTCTGCACCGGTGACGGGATCTGCGAGGAAATCGCCCCGGACGTGTTCCAAGGTCGCGATGACGGCCTTTGGGTCGTCAAGGAGACCGCAGCGAACTGGGGCGCTGACATCGTCTTCGACGGAACCCAGGCTCCGGACGGCTCCCGTGGTGTTGCCCGCGTCCCGAACGATCAGATCGACATCACCGTGGAGGCCGCTGAGGAGTGCCCCGGTGAATGCATCATGATCGAGCCATTCGACCAGGAAACCTTCGCCAAACGCGGAGCGTAGGAACTTTCAGCCCTCAGCTTTCAGCTTTCAGCTCTTGAGTCGACAGTTGTCAGTTGTCAGTTCACAGACAGCATCAAGTTCGGTATTCGGTACTCAGTATTCGGTATTCGGTATTCGCTGTTTCATCCATCATCCATGATCTACTCGGTCTGCGTATCCCGGCCGAGAAGCGGATTCTCGCCTTCGTAGAGGCCGTCGAGGGCTGCACCCATTTCGGCCATGATGGCGCGACGCTTGATCTTGAGTGATGGTGTGAGCA
>CAZDIQ010000147.1:0-4763 GCA_964505525.1 uncultured Acidimicrobiaceae bacterium
AGCGGAAAGCGGACAGGCGAAAGTTTCAAGAAGAAAGAACACAAACAATGGCAAGTGACAAGCGACCGCCGATCACGCTCGCATGCGAGTCGTGCAAGAGGCGCAACTATGTCACCACGAAGAACAAGACCAACACGAGGGATCGCCTCGAGTTGAAGAAGTTCTGTAAGTGGTGTCGAGCGACGACTCCTCATAGAGAGTCCCGGTAGTCACAGCTGCCGTCGGTTCGCACGAAGAGGTCGGTGTCCCCGGCCTCTTCACTTTTTCGGTCGAGCGGATGGAGCTCCGTTACAGTCAAACCGATGCTTGACGACCTCACCGACCCCATCGACCTCGAAGGCGCCGTTCTCGGACCGGTAGCTGTTCCCGTCACCCGTGAGCGGGTGGCGTTCTACGCCGAGGTGACAGGCGACGAGCCATCGTCGTGGACCGATGAGGCACCACCTGGATTCGGGTCGGTGCTGTTGTTCGCGGTTGCGGATCTGTTCCTCCAACACCCGAAGGTCGTGCCATTCACGGCCACGTTGCTCCATCTCGACCAGACCTTCGAGTACCTGGCGCCCATGCGAACCGATTCGTCCATAACCGTTGAGGGCACGATCACGCGGGTCCGCGAGCGGGCGGCCTCATACTTCGTCACGTTCGTGGCGACGGGCTCGGATGGGGAGCGAGATGTCGTGCGGTCGACGTCGACCTTCGTCCTGTCCGACCAGCCTGCCCCTGCCTCCGAGACCGTGATCGATGAGCCCGCCGCCCGCGCTCGCGGTGACAACACGGGCCCCCGCCGGTCTGCGAGTCGTCACGATCTGGTTCGATATGCCGGTGCGACCCGCGACTTCAATCCGTTGCACTGGGACCATGAAGTCGCTGTGTCTGCCGGTCTGCCGGGAGCCGTTGTCCATGGACTCCTCATGTATGCGTGGTTGGTCCAACAGGTGATGGCGGAGTCCGGTCAAAGGATCCAGACCATGAAGGTCCGTTTCCGTTCAGCACTCCACCCCGGGCAGCAAGCGGTGATCTCCACGTCGATTGACGGTGACACTGCGTCCGCGATTCTGTCGGTCGCCGACAGTGACCTTGTGACAGGAACCGCCACGCTCGGCGAATGAGCATCACCCCGGGGGATCGATGTGGTTACCATCGGTCAGGATCGTGAGTCGACCGGAGTAACGGGATGCAGCGCGAATCAGTCGAACCCGTTGAACCGCATGACCTCGTCGAACGGGCACGTCACGGAGACCGTGATGCCTTCGGTGAGTTGGTGCGGATCCATCAACACGAGGTGTACACGTTGGCCGTTCGACTCGTCCGGGATCCGGATCAGGCATCTGACGTTGCTCAGGATGCATTCGTGCGCGCCTGGAGGGCAATGCCCAACTTTCGCGGCGAGGCCAGGTTCTCCACATGGATGCATCGCATCACGGTCAATGCGGCGTGGACACACCGCGCAAAGCGCAACCGTGTCCACACGGACCCCCTCGACGACCTGCATGTCGAGCCGGAGTCCCGATCCATCGATCCGGCCCGCGCAGGAGAGTCTGCGGTCGCTGCGCCTGTGATCTCGGCGGCTCTTCTCCAGTTGTCGGATTCGGTGCGCGCCGTCGTGGTGCTGAAGGATGTGTACGACTGGAGTCACAGCGAGATTGCCGACCATCTCGATATCTCGGTCACGGCAGCGAAGGTCCGGCTCCACCGCGGCCGCAAGGAACTCAGATCGAAGCTCTCCGTCCTGAGGGACGGTGAATCGTGACGGTCGTGTGTTCAACCGTTCGTGTCGCCCTTGACACCGTGGGTCCCGCGGCGATCACCGGCCCGCTCGGCTCCCATGTCGAATCGTGTCCCGCGTGTGCATCCGACGTGGAGTTGTCCGAGACGTTGACGACGCGTCTGAGGATGCTCCCACGAAGCGAGTTCAGGGCACCCGGTGAATTCACCGAAGCGGTGATGGATTCGCTCGGACCGGTCGCCGTTCCTGATCTTGACCCCCGCCATTCCAGAGTCGTTCCGATCGCCGCCGCTGTCGCGACCGCGGCAATGGCTACCGCCGCAGCAGGCACCGTGGTCATCCTCAGACTCCGCCGTACCCGAGCGGCCTGACATCCGGGGCCCGGACCGCAGTGGATCCCGCCTTCGATGCGTTTCGTCCGCCATTTTTCGACGACAGCGTCGCGACGTGGCTAGGTTTACACTTCCCATGAGGGGTCCATATACTCCCCACCGAGCCCAAGCCGGGCCGGAGGGGTGTAGCTCCAATTGGCAGAGCGCCGGTCTCCAAAACCGGATGTTGTGGGTTCGAGTCCCGCCACCCCTGCGACGGAACATCGAGGAGTATCCAGTTTGAACCGTGAAATGAGACGCCTTCAGGCGAAGGAAGAAGAGCGAGCGAAACGACGCCGCTCCGATGGTCCGCGCCAGAAGAAGAAGAAGGACGACGGCCTCTCGTTCTTCCAGCGCGTTGCGAAGTACTTCAGGGAAGTGAAGCAGGAACTCAAGAAGGTCGCCTGGCCATCCAAGCAGGAGCTCACCACGTACACGATCGTCGTGTTCGGTGTCTCGACCGTTCTCACCCTGGTCGTTTTTGCCCTTGACTGGGGATTCAACCGTGCCGTGTTCAATATCCTGGAGGCCATTACCTGATGGCAGAGGTAACAGAAGAGATCGCAGTGGTGGACGACATCGAGGCCCTGGAGGCCGTCGAGGCCAAGCCGCTCAGCCCGTATGACCTCCCCGGTGCGTGGTACGTCGTGCATTCCTATTCCGGGTACGAGAAGAAGGTCAAGGCCAACCTCGAGACCAGGGTGAAGTCGATGCATCTCGAGGACAAGGTGTTCGATGTCACGATCCCGATGGAGGATGTGGTCGAGTACAAGGGTGGCAAGAAGGTCACCGTCGAGCGCAAGAAGTTCCCCGGCTACGTCCTCGTGCGGATGTACATGGATGACGACTCCTGGTACGCCGTTCGCAACACGCCGAACGTCACCGGATTCGTGGGTTCCGGTACCAAGCCGAGCCCGCTGTCCCGCCGCGAGGTCGAGCACATCCTCGGCGTCGCGAAGGAAGAGGGCACCAAGAAATCGAAGCCGACGTTCAAACCGGCCTGGGAGGTCGGCGAGACCGTGCGGGTCGTCGAAGGACCGTTCGCGGATTTCAACGGCGTCATCGAAGACATCAACGTCGATCAGTCGAAGGTCCGCGTGCTCGTGGACATCTTCGGTCGTGAGACACCGGTCGAGCTCAACTTCGACCAGATCATCAAGTACTAGGCAAGGAATCTGACTCATGGGTCGCAAGAAACTTATGACCGTGCTCAAGTTGCAGATCCCCGCCGGACAGGCAAGCCCTGCTCCGCCGGTCGGACCTGCACTTGGTCAGCACGGTGTCAACATCATGGACTTCGTCCAGGCATACAACGCCGCAACGGCTGCCCAGTCGGGCACCATCATCCCGGTCGAGATCTCGATCTACGAGGATCGTTCGTTCACATTCGTCACCAAGACCCCTCCCGCTGCGGTGTTGCTCCGTCAGGCAGCACGCATCGAGAAGGGCTCCGCGATACCGCACAAGGAAAAGGTCGGTTCGGTGACGAAGGCCCAGGTGCGCGAAATCGCCGAGACCAAGATGCCCGACCTCAACGCCAACGACATCGAGAACGCGATGCTGATCGTCGAGGGCACGGCAAGGTCCATGGGTCTCACCGTCGTGGATGCGTAAGACAGCTCTCAGCTGACAGCTCTCAGCTTTCAGCAAACAACGAGTGGTAGGGCTTCGGCCCGTGGACCACGAAAGGAACAAACATCATGGCCGTCACCAAGAACGTTGCCGCACTGCAGGGTCGTTTCGACAAGGAAGCGCTGCACACCCCCGAAGAGGCGCTCGACCTCGCCAAGTCGTTGGCGTATGCCAAGTTCGACGAATCGATCGACGTCGCGTTCGGTCTCGGGATCGATGCCAGACAGGCCGATCAGATCGTCCGGGGAACCGTCACCCTCCCACACGGGAGTGGCAAGGATGTGCGGGTCGCCGTCTTTGCGAACGATCAAGCCAAGGAAGCCGAAGAGGCTGGCGCCGACCTCGTCGGGGGAGAGGACCTCGCCGACAAGATCGTGAGTGGCGAAGTACCGCTCGATTGGGACGTCACCATCGCGAGCCCGGACATGATGCCCGTCGTCGGGAAGCTCGGTCAGTTGCTCGGTCCACGGGGTCTCATGCCGAACCCGAAGTCGGGAACCGTGACGACCGACGTGGCGAAGACCGTCGCCGAGTTCAAGGCCGGTCGCGTCGAGTACAGGAACGACCGCTACGGGAACGTCCACATCCCGCTCGGAAGGGTCTCATTCGAGACGTCCGCGCTGCTCGACAACTTTGCGTCGGTGGCCGATGAGATCGCCAGATCACGTCCGTCATCATCCAAGGGTGTCTTCATCCGTCGCGTCGCACTGAGCTCGACGATGGGTCCAGGAATCAAGGTCGACACAGCAGCCGTGACCGATCTGCTGAAGAAGAGACGGTAGGAAGCTTTCAGCTTTCAGCTTTCAGCTCTCAGCTCTCAGCTCTCAGCCTGAATGGGTCTTTTGGCTCTTGGTTCTTGGCCAGCACCGTTTGCCTGCCCGCTGCCATCTCACGTTCATTCGGAAAGCGGATGGCGGAGAGCGGATAGCGATCTTGAGTCTGAACAGGTAGCGGGGGATCGCGGGAAGGTGATGAGCTGTGGTGGTCGTGCAGACGGCGGGCCAGGATGCCATCTACTCGTGTCCATCGAGTCA
>CAZDIQ010000148.1:0-4736 GCA_964505525.1 uncultured Acidimicrobiaceae bacterium
CGCCATCGCGCATCGTCTGGACGAACGAAGAAGGCGGAGAGAACGGCTCCGTCACGACAGTCACTCTGACGGAAACAGATGGCAAGACCCTGGTCGTCGTGAGCGAGCTCTTTCCCTCGAAGGAAGCGCTCGAAGCCGACGGTGGGGGGGCCGCGGATGCGATGCACGAGACATTCAGGCAATTGGATGAGCTGCTCGTCGAGCTCGCGTCGAGGTCGTGACCGGTATTTCGACCGCGCAACCGGAAGACGATCAACTCATCTCGAACTGGCTCCCCGCACCCGACGGACCGATCTCGCTGTACCTGCGGGCTTACTGGCCGGGTGCCGGCATCAACGACGGAACCCGGCCCCCACCACCGGTCCACCGCCAAACCTGAGCACATCCGGAAGCCGGCAGACCGGACCACGCACGACGCCAATGATCGGTCATGGCATCAGGTGCCAGCATAGGAGGGCGAGCCAGGTCCAGCCTGTGATGATCGCCAGTCGCTGCACCAGACCTGCCCGCGGCGAGTCGGCTTCCCATGCGGTGCCGAAGAGGACGAAGAGCGCCACAAGACCGACTGCCGTCATTGCGGACAGGATTCTCCATGGCGTGCTCTCGAGGGTCACATAGGCCGCAACCGCGGCGGCCGGTAGCGAGGTGAACACGACGATCCCTGCCCAGTCGTGCCGTTTGTGGGTGGTGCTGGTCGTTTTCGGCGTCTCGTCTGTGGTTCCTGGCGGGTAGCCCCGCATCGGATCCATGGGGAACACACCGGAGGCGACGAGCGCAAACCCGACCACTGCAATCAGACCCGCCAACCACATGCTCCCAGACGTTTCGAAGATGCCTATGGCCGACGCCGAGATGAGCAGGCCGCAGACGACGAAGTTGGTCGTCTGGATCCATCCCCTCGACCCCAGCGCAAGGGCGCTGACCGGTTGACGGACCGGGTTGTAACCGGGGCGTGTAGCGCCGTCGATGAGGAACGTGACGACGAACATGGACGCACCGACGATGCCCATACCAAGAGTGATCATCTGCGACTCTACCCACGCAGTCGAGGATCGCCCGTGCGGCCGGGTTGCCGACCGGTGGTGCGCCATGGGGATCGGATCGCGTCGGCAGGAACCGGGCACGAGGGCGAGAGCGCAAGGAGCGCGACCTGGCTGGTCCGCTGCTTCAATGTGCACGACGACGTGAGATCCGCCGCCCGATACCTAGAGAGGCACTGCGCGCGATGACTGCACACGACATATCGACCCGGTCATTCCCCGCCATCGTGGCGCTCGTGCCGATGCGGCCATTTGGTGTGTCATGACGCGTTTCGTGGCGGTGTGGCGGTACGAGGTGGAGACAGCGCACCGCGCCGAGTTCGAGCGCACGTACGGGCCTGATGGTCCTTGGGTCGACCTGTTCAACCGATCGGATCAGTTCGATCGCACCGAGCTGATCAACGGATCGATCGACGGCCAATACATCACCATCGACTATTGGAAGTCGGAAGCCGGTTTCAAGGCGTTCATGGAGGCGTTCCGTGACGAGTACGAAGAACTCGATCGCCACTTCCAGAATCTCACCACCGCCGACCAACTCGTCGTGCGGGGCGAACTCCTCGGCTAGATGTGACGACCTCGGCTTGGCACATGGGGCAAGCTCGCTCGTCTCACTTCTGGTCTCCTACCAACCATTGCCATCCAGGAGGGCCATGAGGTTCCGCTTTGGTTTGTGCAAGGAGCGGACCTCGACGATGAGGGCTTCGAAGTACTCGGGATCTCCCAGCCGTTTGGCTAGCTCCTCGATGCGGCTCAGGTATCCGACAGCGTTTGCGTAGCTGCGGTTGGTCTTCTTGTCGATCTCGACGAACAATCTTGGTCGGTAGACCGAGATGGCGTCTCGGGGGTGGGTTACCTCCCGGGCGCGGGCCAATGTTGGCCACAACCGATCGACACACCCGTGCACGGAACCGATTTCCCACGCCTCACCGATCTCGCCCTCGAAGAGGAGGATCTCGACCAGCACCGAAGCGTCCGCACCCTCGACGCCCACGGGTAGGCCAATGTCGTCATCTCGGTCTCGCCCTTCGGTCAGGCCCGACCGCAACCGGTCCAGGGCTCGCTCGCGAGTCATGGCGCGCGTGCCTGCCACCTCGGCCTCGTCAAGGAGGCGCCGGTATCCAGACAGCGACGGCGCATCACTGAACCCCTCGTAGAACACATCCACTGCTGCGTCGAGTTGGTCCATGTCGCGCAGCATTCCCGCAAATGATTCACGCAGCTCGGACCCACCGAATCCGCGGCTCGAGGCATCGAGTCCGCTACGGGCCCATTCGACGGCTTCGTCGATCCGACCGGCTTCCCGCAGTACGCCGACGATCGTGTAGTAGTCGTACCCGCGTGGGTCTTGCGCCATGATGTCGATCACCTGGTCGGGATCCCCGCTCGCACTTGCCACGCCGACCATCGCTTGACGGATCGTATAGTCCCCGAACTCGAGGCCACCTCGCTTGACGTTCCGTCGCCACTGCGGCTCGACCACGCCACGGTACGCGGCCAGCCCTTCGGCGCCAAGCACGTCGCGGTAGTCGGACGCCGCTTGAGAGAACGCGTCGAAAGGCCCTGTGGTCTCAAGCTGCGCGAGACGGTTGGCCAGGTCGACGACATCGGCGACACCCCGCCTACACGCGTTGAGATGCAGGGACGCAATCTCGAGTGCGATCTCGCTGAGGTACCCATCGGAGTCGTCAAAGTATCCTGTGGCGTCTTCGCACAGCCAGTAAGCAAATTCAGCGAGCCGAGCCACCGCCTCGCCATGGCCGGCGCCGATGAGATCGCCAAGGGCGTCGAGAGCCTCATACACCTCAGCCGCCCATTCCGATACCTGCCGGTAGTCCACGAAACCGTCATACGGTCCGAAGACCGACTCGAGCCGCCGACGCCAGACGCGCTCGTCGACACCGGTTCCGGCGCCTGCCGCCGCCCGGGCGTTGAGACGCTCCCGCAACTGCCAATCGGTCCCGGCCTGTTCGATCACGAGGTCTACCAGCTCGGCCACATCCAACCCCTCGACGAAAGGACGAAGGTTCTCGACGTCCTCGCGGTCCCGGCCATCGTCGGTCTTTGCTACGGAACCTGGCGCTCCTACGTCATCGACCATGGCGGTCGCCACCGCCACGCAATGCTTGCAGAACTCGTCGCGGTCACCGACCGGGCAGGAACAGTCCCACTCCAGCCGGCCGTCCTGCGCCCACAACACCACCCGGTACGGCATCGACCCACGGACCGTCGCCTCGACGCGCACCTCCTCAACGGATCCGATTTCCACACGACCATCACGGTGATACGCGATACCCCGCTCCAACGAACCGGTCGAGGCGAGGGACTTCACCGTGGTGGGTGTCAAGAACTCCAGGAGTCGCATGAGTGAGACCGTACACGCTGATCAGTCGCTCAGGAGGCTTCCGCGAGTAGCCGCTCGAAGCTCCTTGGTGTCACGACCGGCGGCACCTGCTCGGCCCATTCCGAAAGATCCGCATCGCCCGAAACGATGACTTCTGCTCCACTCTCACGAGCCAGATGGATAAGGAAGTCATCATCTGGATCACGGGTCAAGGAGGGACCAGATGAGGGATCATCATGCAGTTCAGCTGTCGTGCTCAGCCGTGCCACGTAGAGGCGGGCTGCATCCACATCGATCCAACGGCGCAGATGTTCACGGTTCAAGAGAACGTCCTCCAACTCAGCGAGCAATGACGGGCAAAGGATCAACTCGAAGTGGGCGTTCTCAAACCAAGTATCCATAATCCGATACGAAGGTCCCGCTGCAATCGCGGCTGAGACAAGGACATTGGTGTCGAGAACGGCTCTCATCGTTCGTGTCAGTGACTGCGTCTGCGGCGCCGAATCTCGGAAACCTCCTCGGTAGCGAGCCGCAAGGCATCCTCCTCGCTCAGCTCCTCACCCTCACCGGATGCTCCTCCGAGAATCTGACGAACATCGCGCGTGTAGTACTCCCACGCCGACTGGCGCGACATCCCAAGCCGCTCGCCGATCTGAGCCCACGACGCACCGCCTCGACGTGCAGCAGCGACCTGGTCCCGCAGGAGGACCTCCAATTCCACACCTGCCTGAGACAACTCCGCCAACGCATCCAACGGATCGACAGGCAACAACTCGGTATCAACCATCCTCGACATGTTGTCAGGATAGCCTGACGGGGCCGGATGGTCAAGAGCTTCCGTTGTGCCAATCTCGGCTGCTCGACAGTGTTCCGCCGGTGTCTTCGAGTACAGCGTTCATGGATGGCCGATGTGGATCAGGCTACGCCCCAGAGTCGTCGTGGCAGAACCCTGCCTCGCGCGGCTCCAAGTCCATGAGTTCCGGAAACGACAGGCCTTGTGGCACGTCGATCCCCTTGTCACGGAGGCAATCGGCGAGTCGATCCGCTCGCTCCGCCTGTTCTAGCGGGGTAAGAGCGTGTTGACGGGAAAAGACGGCAGATACGGCCAAATAGAATTCTTGCCGGCAATCCCTGACGATCTGGTCTTCATCCTGTTCTGGGAGGTTCGATTCAACATCGATCGATTCGCCGCCCCGAAGGTTAAGCGAATACTCGGTCACCGTGACACCCTTGGATTCCATGCACGCGACCCACGCAAGAAATGCCGCCTCCCTCTCAGCGTGGGTGACTTCACCATCGCTGAGATACGGCCGTTGCGATTCCGTGCCTTCGAGTCTGATGATCTCCTCGAT
>CAZDIQ010000149.1:0-4726 GCA_964505525.1 uncultured Acidimicrobiaceae bacterium
GACTGTGGACTGCGGTCTTGCTCCTCCTGAATCCCAGCCCCGCAGAGGCCTCGCTTCCGGCAACCGGTACTATTGAGCGAACCCGCGAAGGAGTGTCCCGTTGTTGTTGCCAGTCATCCTCGCCGTCATAGCGGTGGGCGTCGTCATCGCCATCGTGGTCGGGCTCATGAGGTCATCGAAGAATCGAGATGCCACTGATCGCGCCACCGAGGCTGTGGCCGATCGCAAGCTCAAGACACCGGGCCCGACGGTGACGACCTTTCACGTCAAGGGCAATACGGCTACAACCGGATTCGAAGCGCCGCTGGGAGACGTCGAGCCGGGTCAACACCTGATCGATCTTCTCTCGCGTTCTGCTGTCGAGTTTCTGCACGCCAAGCAGAAGTCGGGCCTGCCATTGTCCGAAGTGACGAGGATCGACATTCAGGCTATGCGTGGATCCGACCCCGAATCGATCGCGATCATCGACCTCCCGGAGGCAGGCCGTCTGCCATCTGCGGCCAGCATGGGATCGGTCGCCGAACCCGAGGTCGACCCACTCCAAGCCATGGCGAAAGTGGTGGCCGACACATCCGTCGTCGCGGCGCCAACGACCGCAGGCGAACTGCCTTCGGTTGCATCCTTCATCCAGTTCGGTGGGCCGACCGAGGCATCGCTGCGGGCCATGGGGGTCGACACATCGGATGTGTCGCTGCGTGACCTGGTCGTCGGTCTCTTCCAGGTGAGCGGGTATGAAGTTCTCGACGGGCGCAGTGGCGCAAGCGTCACCGGCGCCGAGACCCTTCGGGTCGTCAGGGCGGGCAAGTCGACCTCGGTCGTCCTCCTTGCGCACGAGGAAGGTTCCTATCCGGAAGTCGGGGACAACGTGCTCACAGGATTGTCGATTTTCGCGGGTCAGGTGCAAGGGGACGATGTCCTGTTCATCTCGGACAAGTTCGGCCCGTATTCCATGTACGAACGGGAGCGACGCGACAAGCGGATCCTGTTTGTGACGAGGGAACGGCTTCAGGCGTTTGTCGACAGCTTCGGGCTCGGTTGACGGTGCAACCGGTTCGGGTCGGTAGACTTGGATTCTGAAAGGAGCCGATATCGGATTTCTACGAAACATCGGAGGGCCTGAGATCATCCTGATTCTCGTTGTGGTCCTGCTCCTGTTCGGCGCTTCCAAGCTGCCTGAGCTTGCGCGTTCATTGGGAGCATCGGCCAAAGAGTTCCGCAAGGGCATCGATGAAGGCATCGAGGACGACGCCGATGTCGATGAGACGGACCCGTCCGTCTAGTCGAAATGCGGAACTCATCGGCACCTCCCGGCGTTATGTCGGTGGATGGGCACCATGGCAGATAACTCGACGCTGACCTGGGAAGATGTCGCACAGCGGTACGGTCGGAAGATCTACACGTTTGCGTATCGACTCACGGGCAATCCTGACGATGCAGCAGATCTCGTACAGGAAGTCCTTCTGCGCGTCCGCAAGGGTTTGTCGTCGTATACACCCGGATCGTTCGAGGGATGGCTCTGGCGCATCACACGGAATGCCTTCCTCGACGGAGTGCGCAAGAAGAAGCGGCGCCCTACCCAACCCCTCCCTGACACTGACTCCTTTGCCTACGGAGCAAGCCCTTCGCCCGACGAGGTGTTGGCCGCAGTCCGACTCAGTGATGATGTCCAGGGTGCGCTCCTGAAGCTTCCGTACGAATTCCGCGAGGCCGTTGTGCTGTGTGACGTCGTCGGATTGACCTACGAGGAGATTGCGGATGCCACCGATGCCCCTGTCGGCACCGTCCGCTCCCGTATCCACCGAGGTCGCTCGATGTTGAGAGGACTCCTCACGTGGCCCGTGTAGACGAACGCACCTCGATGCTCCTGTCTGCGTATCTGGACGGGGAACTGACCCGCGACGAGCTCTCGGAAGTCGTCGACGCGCTCGAGTCGAACCTCGATGCGATCCGCGAGTTCAGGGAAATCCAGGCGACCCGCAAGGCTGTCCGCCTGCTGCCGATCCTCAACCCACCACTCGAGCTCATCCCAGGCGGACACCTCGGCGAGCAGTTGTCCGCATACCTCGACGGTGAGCTGATCACCATGGAGATGCCTGCCGTCAATTCCCATCTCGCTACATGCACTGACTGTCGTCGTGAACTCGCCGAACTCGACCGTGCCCGCACCGCCGTACGTGCCCTCCCCGGTGTCGAGCCACCGGAGTTCCTTGCCCCTCGTATCGAGGAGAAGGCGGCCCCATCGCCCATCCGACGTGTCGGTCTGCGCACGGCGGTCGCCGTTGCCGCCGGTGTGGCTGCTGTCTCGTTGGCATTCGCGGTCGCTCCGCGCGGTGACGACACGACCCCACCGGCTGTATCGATCGTGGAACTCGGATCACGGCACGATGCGAGGGCATCGACCGGCGTTGAGGTCGGTCTGCCATGACGGGTCTCAATCGCATCGCAGCGGTGGCCGGCACCGCTGCAGTTCTCGTCGGGCTCATCCCCGGTCTCGCGCTCGCCGACGACGTCAGTGACGTTCTCGAACGTGCAAACGGTGCGACCTACTCGGCGAACCGTCTCGTGGTGTCGGTATGGGGCGGCCAGACCGAGGTCGTGACGTCCTTCGTCGAGCATGCCGACGGCTCCGAGATCGTGCGGATCAACCAGGTGTGGTCGGTGGTCGGGAATGGGCGTGCGGCAACGATGGGCGAAGCTCCAGCAGGCGTTGCGTTCGTTTCGCGCTCCGCACCGATCCCGACCGACCGGTACTCGATCGGGTCGGCCGTTCCCGCCGAGCACATGCGAAGGGATTGCACGGTCATCACCATCATGGAAGGTGACATCAAGCGAGCCAACCTCGTGATCGACAACAAGACAGGCGCCCCGCTCATCACGGAGATGTTCACCGACGATGGAACCGTCTTCCGTCGCACCAGCCTGCAGGACTTCAAGGCGTATCGGACATACTCGTGGCCGACGGACAACGGCAAGGCGACCTATGAGATCGTGATGCCCGTCCAAACCGACCTGCTGCCAGCCGAGGTCGCTGGCTATCGCCTCGTCGAGGTGTTCCCCGCCCCATCCAACGCCGCTCAGGGTTTCTACAGCGACGGTCTGTTCACGTTCTCCCTGTTCGTGTTCGACAAGGGGACACCCGTCACCGGTTTCGAGGAACCATCGACCTTCGCCACCGGGGCACGGGCCTACCACATGGTTCCGACCGCAGACGATGTGCGCCTCACCTGGACCGGTTCCGACAACGCCTACGTACTCGTCGGGGATCTGCCGCCGGATCACGCCGCTGACGTCCTGAGCGAACTGCCCCAGCCCGACGTCCGTTCAGCCTTCGCCCGTTGGTGGGCCAACCTGTTCGGCTGAAAGAGTTGTCAGTTTTCACTTGTCAGTTTTCAGCTCAGTCGCACCGTTCTTGCTGAGATCTGACGTCCGTAAGCCGTGAGCCGTAGGCCGGGAACTCAAGACTGTCAACTGTCAACTGTCGACTCTGCCTATTTCCTGCCTCGCCACCACCATTTTGTGGACCTCGTCGGGGCCGTCTGCGAGACGGAGGGTTCGCATGTTCGCCCACATCGAGGCAAGGGGGGTGTCGTCCGTGACACCCATGCCGCCATGGACCTGGACGGCCTTGTCGATGACCCACAGCGCGGTGTTCGGGGCAACGATCTTGATGGCTGACACCGCCTGCCGAGCGTCCTTGTTGCCCTCGGTATCGATCATCCATGCCGTGCGCATCACGAGAAGGCGAGCTTGGTCGATGCGGATGCGCGACTCGGCAATCCAGTCCTGCACGACACCCTGGTCGCTGATTCTCTTCCCGAAGGCTTCGCGGGACTTCGCACGCTCCACCATGAGGCCGAGCGCACGTTCGGCCTGACCGATGGCACGCATGCAGTGATGGATCCTGCCGGGACCGAGTCTCGCTTGGGCGATCATGTAGCCGTCGCCTGGACCTGCGATGAGGTTTGTCGCCGGAACCCTGACGTTGTCGTAGGTGACCTCAGCGTGTCCGCCGCGGTGTCGGTATCCGTAGACGGGAAGGTCTCTCACGATCGTGACACCCTCCGTGTCGGTGGGCACGAGGATCATCGAATATCGTTGCTTTGGGGCCGCCTCGGGGTTCGTGACACCCATGACGATGGCCACCTTCGAATCGTCCGAATAGGCACCGGACGAGAACCACTTGCGCCCCGACACGATGTAGTCGTCACCGTCGGGTGTGATCGTCGTTTCGAGGTTTCGCGGATCCGATGAGGCCACGTCAGGTTCGGTCATGCCGAAGTTCGACCGGATCTCCCCTGCGAGCAACGGGATGAGCCACCGTTCCTTCTGCTCTGGGGTTCCGAACATGTGGAGTACTTCCATGTTCCCGGTGTCAGGGGCCGCGCAATTGGTCGCCTCCGGAGCGAGCTCGATGACGTGCCCCATCATCTCGGCGAGCGGTGCGTAATCGACGTTCGACAGCCCAGCGCCGTACTCCTCATCGGGAAGGAACAGGTTCCACAGACCTCGCGACTTGGCTTCCTGCTTGAGAGCCGCCATCTCGGGCGGAGCCTCGGTCGGATCGTCACCCCACTTGTGACGACTCCTGATCGCTGTCTCGGCTGGCCGTACATGGTCGTCCATGAACGCACCGAGCCGTTCCTGATAGTCAAGCGAGCGGGGAGAGTGTGAGAAGTCCATGGCGCCCATGATGGCATACCGGCAGCTTTCAGCTTTCAGCTTTCAG
>CAZDIQ010000150.1:0-4685 GCA_964505525.1 uncultured Acidimicrobiaceae bacterium
TCTGACCCGCTCTAGCCCGCACGGTTGGGCAGTCCCTTACAATCCCGCTGGTCGAAAGGAAATGGAATGCCCGCGTCTGTGATTCTCGGCGCCCAGTGGGGTGACGAAGGGAAGGGCAAGATCACCGATCTGCTCTCGGAGAAGGCCGACGTTGTGGTCAGGTATCAGGGTGGCAACAACGCAGGGCACACCATTGTGGTCGGCGAGGACAAGTTTGCGCTGAGCCTCATCCCATCGGGTGTGCTCTACCCGACGGTAACCCCGGTGATCGGGAACGGGTGTGTGGTCGACCCCAAGGTCCTCCTCGACGAGATGGAAACCCTCAGGCGTCGCGGGATCGATCCATCGAATGTCCTCGTCTCTGGCAATGCGCATCTGATCATGCCGTACCACCGCAAACTCGATGCGGTCATCGAACGGTTCCTCGGCGATGCCATGATCGGAACGACCAAGCGTGGTATCGGACCCGCATACATGGACAAGTACTCGCGGTTCGGTATCAGGGTCCAGGATCTCTTCGACCCCAAGATCTTCAGGGAGAAGCTCGAGGTCGCGGTCAAGGACAAGAACAAGCAGCTCATGAAGGTCTACAACCAGCTGCCTGTCGATGTGAACGACATCTACACCGAGTACCTCGGGTACGCCGAACTCCTCGCTGATCACATCGCAGACACGTCGCTCATCGTGTGGGAGGCGGTCAAGAGCGGGAAAAACGTCCTGTTCGAGGGTGCCCAGGGCACGCTCCTCGACATCGATCACGGCACCTACCCGTTCGTGACATCGTCGAACCCGACCGCAGGAGGGGCGCCGGTCGGTTCCGGGATCGGTCCGAAGGACATCGACAATGTCATCGGTGTCGTCAAGGCCTACATCTCGCGGGTCGGCACGGGTCCGTTCCCGACCGAACTCCACGACGAGGTCGGCGACGCACTGATCGAGATCGGTGGGGAGTACGGAACCGTCACCGGCAGGCGCCGTCGATGTGGATGGCTCGACCTGGTCGCACTGAGATACGCCGTGCGGGTGAACGGAATGACGGAGATCGCCCTGACCAAGCTCGACGTCCTGTCGCATTTCGACACGATCAAAGTCGCGACCGCCTACCGGTCCGGTGACGAAACGTTCACCGAGATGCCTCGCCAGCAGCGTGTCCTCTACACGAGCACGCCTGTGTACGAGGAGCATGAGGGTTGGAGTGAGGACATCTCCGGATTGACTTCGTACGACCAGCTCCCGTCGGCCGCAAAGAACTATGTCGAGTACATCGAGGAAGTCGCCGGCATCCCTGTCGCCACCGTATCGGTCGGTCCGTCGAGGACCGCAACCCTCCACAGGTAGCCGATGCGCGTACTCCTCCTCGGTGGTGGTGGACGCGAACATGCTCTCGGCTGGAAGTTCGTCCAGAGCCCCGAGCTCGACCTCCTCGTCAGTTGTCCTGGAAACCCGGGGCTCGCCGCGCTCGGTGACATCGAATCCGCCATTGACCCCAACGATCCCGAGGCCGTGGTGAGACTTGTCCGAGATCGCGACATCGACTTCGTCGTCGTTGGTCCCGAGGCTCCGTTGGCTGCCGGGGTGGCCGATGCGATCGCATCGCAGGGAATTCCCGTCTTCGGTCCACAGGCAGCGGGAGCCATGCTCGAGAGTTCGAAATCGTTCGCCAAGGATGTGATGGCTGCCGCCGGCGTACCCACGGCAGCGTCAGCGACCTTCACGCAAGCAGACCCCGCCTACGAGCATCTCGCACATTCGGCGGCCCCCTACGTCGTCAAGGCCGACGGGCTCGCATCCGGCAAGGGTGTCCTTGTGACCGACTCGCTCGAACGAGCGCAACGTTGGGTCGACGACTGCATCGACGGCCGGTTCGGCGGCACAGACGCGTCGGTCGTCATCGAGGAGTTCCTCGCAGGTGAGGAGCTTTCCGTGTTCTTCATCTGTGCCGATGGCGGCGCCGTGCCGTTCGAACCTGCCCGTGACTACAAGCGGCTCGCCGACGGAGACACCGGCCCGAACACAGGGGGCATGGGTTCCTACTCGCCAGTCGCCGACCTGCCTGACGACATCGTCGAGTGGACCAGGACGAACGTCGCGGTTCCCACACTTGAGGAGCTCAGCCGTCGGGGTATCGACTACGTCGGATTCCTGTACGTGGGATTGATGCTGACCCCCGACGGACCCAAAGTGGTCGAGTTCAACTGTCGACTCGGCGACCCCGAGACACAAGCCCTCATGCCCAGACTGAGAACCGACCTGTTGTCCGCACTCCACGCAGCAGCGACGAACGGGCTTGCAGGGGTCACGCTCGAGTGGTCCGACGATGCGACGGTCAATGTCGTGCTTGCATCACGTGGCTACCCGGACGACCCTGCCACGGGATACGACATCCGCGGGTTGGACGAGGCCGCGTCGAACGATGCCATCATCTTCCACGCAGGGACACGGACGACCGAAGGCGGACTCGTCACGAGCGGCGGCCGGGTCCTCAGCGTCGTTGGTGTCGGGCCGACGACCGCATCGGCACGAGAGCGTGCCTACGCGGCTGTTTCGCACATCGAGTTCACAGGCAAGCAGTTCCGATCGGACATCGGAACGTGAGATTTCCACACGAAAGAGGAGCGCCATGAAGGTTGCGATCATTATGGGTTCGGACAAGGACATGCCGAAGATGGAGCCGGCTGCGGCAGTGCTGGCCGAGTTCGGCATCGAGCACGAGGTTCATGTGATGTCTGCGCATCGCACTCCGGCCAAGGTGGCGGAGTTCTGTTCCACTGCCCGCGACAACGGCTTTGCCGTGTTGATATGCGGTGCAGGGAAGGCTGCTCATCTCGCGGGTGCCGCGGCCGCCCACTCGACCCTCCCTGTGATCGGGGTGCCGATCGCCGCAGGTGGCCTCGGGGGTGTCGATGCGCTCTATGCAACGGTCCAGATGCCGACGGGGATTCCCGTTGCGACGGTCGCCATCGACTCCGCTGCGAATGCGGCGTACCTTGCGGCTGCGATCATCAGCGTCAGCAATGCTGACGTTGCTGCCAAACTTGATGCATACCGACGAGGTCTTGCTGGATGATTGAGCGCTACTCCACACCCGAGATGTCCGCCGTGTGGTCGGACGAGCGAAAGCTTGCGGTGTGGAAAGAGGTGGAGACGCTCGTCGTCGAGGCCTGGGTCGAACTCGGTTCGGCGCCGCAGGAAGCCGCCGACGCGGCACGCAACGCTCCTCAGGTCGATCGGGACGAGTGGCTCGAACGAGAGAAGGCGACCAACCACGACGTTGCGGCGTTCGTCGACCTTCTCGCTGCCTGCGTCGAGACCGGCGGGGAGTGGATCCACTTCGGACTGACATCGAGCGACGTCCTCGACACCGCATCCGGCGTCCTCCTGAAGGAGTCGGGCGAGCTCCTCCTCGTGGCAACCGCAGCACTGTATGAAACCATCAAGCGTCGCGCGTTCGAGTTCAGGGATGTCCCGACCGTCGGACGCACCCACGGGATCTGGGCCGAGCCGAGTTCATTCGGACTCAAACTCGCAAACTGGGCATTCGAGGTGCAACGCGACCACGAACGGCTCGTCGACGCCGTCGAAGGCGTTTCGTACGGGAAGATCTCGGGCGCGGTGGGCACATACGCGCACACGCCACCATCGGTCGAGGCATTCGTCTGCTCGCGTCTGGGGATCAACGCGGAACTTGCGAGCACCCAGGTCATCCCGCGGGATCGACACGCCCACTACCTGTCGGTCATCGCAGGCATCGGCGCCTCGATCGAGCGATTTGCTACAGAGATTCGGCATCTCCAGAGGTCCGAGGTCGGCGAGGTTCGTGAGTCCTTCGCCAAGGACCAGAAGGGGTCGTCGGCGATGCCCCACAAGCGGAACCCGATCGCCGCCGAGAACCTGACCGGCGTTGCAAGAGTCCTGCGCGGCTATGCCTCGGCGGGTCTCGAGAACGTCGCTCTGTGGCACGAGCGTGACATCTCCCACTCGTCGGTCGAGCGGATCATCCTCCCCGACGCAACCGGTCTCCTGCACTACGCCCTCCGTCGCATCAACCGCCTCATCGACGGGCTGGTGGTCGATACCGATCGGATGGCGGCCAACCTTGAGTCAACGCGGGGTCTGGTCTACTCCCAGGCGGTCCTGCTCGCCCTCGTCGAATCCGGCATGACACGCGACGACGCCTACAGGATCGTCCAACGAAACGCCATGAAGACCTGGGACGAAGACGGCAACCTGCACGACCACCTCGCAACCGACCCGGAGGTCACACTCGACGCCGATGCGCTCGATGCATGCTTCACAACTGAGCGGTTCCTCGCAAACGCCCAGGTCGTGTTCGAACGCCTGGCGGAGTCGGGGCTGTAGCTCGGACAGAGGACAGAAGCAAGTCCACAGTCCACAGTCCACAGTCAGAAATAGCGTCGCTGTGGTTCTCACAGTGCCGGCCGAGAGCTGATAGCTGGTAGCTGATAGCTTGCTTCGGCTCGTTCTGTGGGCTGGGGACATACATTTATGTACCCGCAGAACCCAGGGTACGCGAAGACGCCGCGTTCTGTCCTCTGTCATCAGTCATCTGATTTCTGGGCGGTCGTTCAGCCCGCGGCGAATGGGTAGAAGTTCGTCGGGATGGCGTTTCTGGCCACGAAGAATGAGTTCGGGTCGTCGGCCCCGTAGAGCGTGATGTGCGTCCG
>CAZDIQ010000151.1:0-4671 GCA_964505525.1 uncultured Acidimicrobiaceae bacterium
ACCAACCGCGCAAGCCGGTGATCGTGAATCTGAGGATCGATTCGATCGAATCGGTGCTGGCGTAGTCGGGGTACTTGGCGGCGAAGCGTGTGGTGTCAGAGGGTGTCGGAGTGTCTTGCGTCGCGAACCTGAGGTCGGCTCGTACCCACCAGAGGTCGCTCCAGTCGGGTGAGCGATGATCGACAAGGAGTGTCGAGCGTGGGTCGGTTTCGAGGTTCTCGATCCGCCGCAGACGGGTGGATGACTTCTGTTTGACCGTGTCCACGGGAACGATGAGTTCCTGATCCTGTGTGACGAAAACGACAGGGACGAGGTGCGTGCCGAGGTCCGGGTCGACGGTCCCGAGGACGCCGAACCGGGCTCGTTCCAGTCGGACGGTGCACTCGTCGGTGGACAACCTCATGGCGGCAATCTACCGACGGAGGGGAGTTGGGGGTGGCGGCGCAGAATCTGTCACCCGCGCGACATACGTTGTCGGGATGAGCAATGCAGTCACATCTTGCGCCCTCGTGGGTGTCGATCCTCGGCCGGTCAGGCTCGAGGCGAGTCTCAGCGGTGGGCGCAGCCAATTCATCATCGTCGGTCTCCCCGATGCAGCCGTTCGGGAGTCACGCGAACGTGTCCGATCCGCCCTCAAACAGTCCGGCTACCGATTCCCGCCCGGTCGCGTTGTAGTTAGCCTGTCACCCGCCGACCTCCCGAAGGCCGGTGCGATGTACGACCTTGCGATCGCGCTGTGCCTGATCAACGCGACCGAAGGCCTTGGTGCCCAGAGCGAAAACTTCATCGCCATGGGGGAGCTGAGCCTCCACGGGACGATCAAACCCACCACCGGCGCCGTTGTGGCTGCCAGCGTGGCGGAAGACCTCGGGTTGACCGCCCTCGTACCGATCGATTCGTTCGTCCCCGTGGGATGCAAGGGACGGATCGTGGGTGCGGCGACCTTGCGCGAAGCGGTCGGTGTCGTCAAGGGGCAACAACCAGGAACTCCGATCGAGCCGCGAGAGGTCCCGTCGTTGCTGCCCGATCTCATCGATGTTCGTGGGCAGACGGCTGCACGACGAGCACTCGAGGTTGCCGCCGCTGGGGGTCATCACCTCCTCATGGTGGGACCGCCGGGTGCGGGGAAGTCCATGCTCGCCCAACGTCTCGCGTCGATTCTCCCCGGTCTCGATGCACCGGCACAACGCGAGGTGGCACTGATCGCCGCCGCCAGTGGCATCGATGGAACCGATTCGTCCGCCCCACCGTTCAGGGCACCGCACCACTCGATCTCGATCCCCGCTCTTGTGGGCGGCGGATCCGGCATCCCGAAACCTGGCGAAATCACGAGAGCTCATCGCGGGGTCCTATTTCTCGATGAACTGGGGGAGTTCCCACCCGCTGTACTCGATGCGCTCAGGCAACCCATGGAGTCTGGCAGTGTGCTCGTTTCACGTCAGGCGGCATCGGTCCTGTTTCCTGCCGACATCCAGGTCGTTGCGGCTTCGAACCCGTGCCCGTGCGGGAACCGGGGCGACCGCAAGGACGGGTGCTCGTGCAACGACGCACAGGTCGACCGCTATCGAACCAGACTCTCTGGCCCTCTCGTCGATCGGTTCGACATACGCCTGACGGTCCACCGTCTGGGTCCGACCGACATGGGTGGCAAGCCTGGAGAGTCGAGCGCAGAGGTACGCACACGCGTTGAGGCAGCCCGATCCGTGCAGCTCGAACGTGGTCGGCTCAACCGATCGCTCTCCGGCACGGAATTGGGTGCATTCGAGGATGGAGTGTCCGTGAGGTCCTTTCTCGTCGCCCACGACCTTGCGTCAAGCGTGACGGCGCGCGGATGGGACCGGATCCGCCGTGTTGCCCGCACGGTCGCCGACCTTGCAGGTGATGACCTCACGACCGATGTCCACATCAAGGAAGCGGTCGAAATGCGTGGGGAGGTCCGATGACATCGTACGAAAGCATGCGACTTGCCTACGGGGGACTGTCCCCGAACGCGGTCGGGACCCTCATATCGAGGTACGGATCCGTGGATGCAGCTGTTCGGGCGGTCGTGAGCGGCAGGACCCGGAGCAATGACGCCGTGAGAGCAGCGGTGTCGGTACCCGGTGAGACGCGTGTGGCTGAACTCGCCGAGGCGGGAATCGTGTTCACCGAGCGCGGATCACCGGGGTACCCCGCCCATCTCGATCGGTTCGAGGATTCGCCTCTGTGGCTGTTCCGCCGTGGCGCCACGGTCGGTGGAGACGTCGAACCGCCCGCCATCGGGATCGTCGGCAGTCGATCGTGCACGGCGTACGGGCTCGAACTGGCCGAGGCGTATGGAAGGATAGCTTCCGATCTCGGGTGGACGGTTGTTTCCGGACTCGCCCGAGGGATCGACGCCGCGGCTCACAGGGGAGCGGTCGGTGGACGCACGCCGTGTGTCGGCATTCTGGGGTGTGGTGTGGATGTCGTGTACCCGGCCGGCAACCGACGGTTGTATCAGGCGGTCCTCGATGGGGGAGGGTCGATCATGTCGGAGTACCCACCGGGCACGAAGCCACACGCATGGAGGTTCCCGACCAGGAACCGCATCATTGCGGGCATCTCAGACGTAGTGCTCGTTGTCGAGGCCACGCACAAAGGCGGCGCATTGATCACGGCCCAGGTGGCGATCGACTACGGCGTGCCGGTCTATGCCGTACCGGGTGACGTCGATCGCGAGACGTCCCAGGGCACGAATGCCCTGATCCGCGATGGTGCATTCCCCGTGTTCGGACCTCACGACCTCGCACAGGTGCTCGAGCTCGTCCAACCCCTTGTGACGGCGAGATAGCGTAGGGATCGTCGGCTCGGGGGCATCCGAACATTGACGCAGCGCGCGAAGACGACAACTATGGGCGGATGGAGACTGGGACGATCCGGCAGGCGGTCGACCGTTATCTGACGCGTTGCCGCGTCGAGCGGGGTCTTTCGCCGCACACCATCGACGCGTACTCGCGTGATCTCGACGGGTTTGTCGAGTTCAGCGACCGATTCGGCGTGTGGCAACTGACCGATGTGGACCGGCGGCTCGTCCGTCGGTTCGTGGCCAACCTCTCCACCCGTGGCTACGCGCCGAGATCAGTGAGTCGCAAAGCCTCAACGGTGCGAGCGTTCCTCTCTGACGCCGAGCGCAGGAAGCTCGTCACATCCAATCCTGCGGCAGCGGTTCCGCATCCCAAACGCCCGAGCACCCTGCCGAAGGCGATCCCGGCTCGCTCGCTCGCATCGATGATCGACCTCATCGGCTCGGATGACCCGGTGGACATCCGTGACAAGGCGATTCTTGAGACTCTGTACGGCACGGGGCTGCGCGTGTCCGAACTGGCATCGCTCAAGGTGTCCGACATCCGGGGCGTCCCCTTCCTGGTGGTTCGGGGCAAGGGTTCCAAGGAGCGGTCCGTGCCGGTGATCGGATCCGTATCGCATGCGATCGACCGATATCTCGCCACGTCACGACCCGTTCTGCTCGCCGATGCAACATCGGACCAGCTCTGGATCGGGGCGCGGGGTGGAGATATGTCACCGAGAAGCATCCGACACGTCGTACGCTCACGGGTGGGTTCGTTCCCACACGCATTGCGTCACTCGTTTGCGACCCATCTGCTCGAAAACGGGGCAGATTTGCGTTCGGTGCAGGAACTTTTGGGACACACCGAACTGTCGACCACACAGATCTACACTTCAGTGACCAAGAGACACATGGCCGAAACGTACGAAAGAAGCCACCCGCGTGCCTGAGAAGGATCAAAGCGAACTCGACGCCTTGTGGGCGCTGTACAAGTCGACGGGAGATGAGCGCGCCAGGGAGGGCCTCATCCTCCACTACTCACCGCTTGTCAAGTTCGTCGCGGGCAGGGTGGGTTCGGGTCTGCCAAAGAACGTCGACCATTCCGATCTCGCATCGTTCGGCACGTTCGGTCTGATCGATGCGGTCGACAAGTTCGAACCCGAACGCGGATTCAAGTTCGAGACGTATGCCGTCAACAGGATCAAGGGCGCCATCCTCGACGAACTCAGGGCTCTCGACTGGGTGCCCCGGTCGGTACGGGCGCGGGCACGTGAGATCCAACGAACGATGGCCGAACTCGAACACAAGCTCCAGCGGTCCGCAACCGAGGACGAAGTGGCCGAAGCGATGGAGATCTCGACCGAGACCCTCCGCGACCACCTCGGTGAGATCGCAAACCTCGGTTTCGTGGCTCTCGATGAACTCCTCAACCCGACCGAGCGCGAATCCGGGTCGATGTCGGAAATGATTGCCGACACGTCGGCCATCGATCCGTCGGGCAACTTCGAGAAGGAAGAGACCCGCTACATGCTTGCGGACTCGATCAACCGGCTTCCCGATCGTGAACGTCTTGTCCTCACCCTGTACTACTACGAGGGTCTGACGCTTGCCGAGATCGGCGGAGTCCTCAATGTCACGGAGTCCCGGATCTGCCAGATCCACACGAAGGCCGTGATGAGCCTGAGAAACCGCTTCATCGAACCGGCATATCGCTAGAACTCGCCGAAGTCCGAATCCCGACGTGATCGAGCCTCTCGCTGCGCTCGATCCCGATGCCGGACCGGCACCCATGCGCGAGACCACCCGTTCTGTGGGCTGGGGAGCACATACATGTACCCGCCGAACCCAGGGTACGCGAATAC
>CAZDIQ010000152.1:0-4661 GCA_964505525.1 uncultured Acidimicrobiaceae bacterium
GCCTCTCGCCTCTTGCATCTTGAATCTGGTGTCTCCTGTTACACTGCCAACTTCCGAGGCGGAGGAACTGTGTGACGAAACACGTGTTCGTAACCGGCGGGGTGACATCGAGTCTTGGCAAAGGCATCACCTCGGCGTCGCTCGGACGACTCCTCAAGGCACGCGGGTACCGCGTCGTCCTCCAGAAGCTCGACCCATACATCAATGTCGACCCCGGCACCATGAACCCGTTCGAGCATGGTGAGGTCTTCGTCACCGACGATGGCGGGGAGACAGATCTCGATCTCGGTCACTACGAACGGTTCGTCGGAGAGAGCCTTTCGCGTGACTCCAACGTCACCACCGGGGCGATCTACCAGTCGGTCATCCGCAAGGAGCGCCGCGGCGACTACCTCGGTGCCACCGTGCAGGTCATCCCGCACATCACCAACGAGATCAAGGGTCGGGTTCGCAGGCTCGGACAGCGCGACGACGTCGACATCGTCATCACCGAGGTCGGTGGCACGGTCGGGGACATCGAGAGTCTGCCGTTCCTCGAGGCCATCCGTCAGGTCAGAAAGGATGTCGGACCCGAGAACACGTGCTACATCCATGTGACCCTCGTCCCGTTCCTCAACACCTCGGACGAACTCAAGACCAAGCCGACCCAGCACTCCGTGGCCGAGCTTCGTTCCCGGGGCATCCTTCCCGAGATCATCGTGGTGCGGTCGGATCGACCGATCGATGATTCGGCCCGAACGAAGATCTCGCTCTTCTGCGACGTCGCATCCGATGCGGTCATCAACGCCGTCGACAGCCACGACATATACGCGGTACCGCTTTCGCTCCACGAGGCAGGGATCGACGATGTCGTCCTGCGAGAACTCCACCTCGAGGCCGACCAACCGGACCTTGCGGGATGGCGCTCGATGGTCGACGCGCTCGTCGCCGACAAGCCCGAAGTGAAGATCGGCATCGTGGGCAAGTATGTCGAGCTTCCTGATGCGTATCTGTCCGTTGTCGAGTCGCTCAGACATGCGGGACCTTCAGGTGACGTCAAACCATCGATCGAATGGATCTCGGCCGACTCGGTCGACGGCATGCTCGCAGAGAGCTATCTGTCGCACCTCGACGGCATCCTCGTCCCCGGTGGATTCGGTTCCCGTGGCGTCGAAGGAAAGATCCAGGCGATCCGATACGCGAGGGAGAACAACATCCCGTTCCTCGGTCTCTGCCTGGGTCTGCAAAGCGCCGTCATCGAGTATGCGAGGAATGTCGCCGGTCTCCCGGGTGCCCACTCGACGGAGTGCGAGCCGATGACACCGCATCCCGTGATCGACCTGATGGCATCCCAGAAGGATGTCGATGACAAGGGTGGCACGATGCGGCTCGGTCTGTATCCGGCCAAGCTTGCCGAAGGTTCGCTCGCACGATCGCTCTACGACCAGGAAGTGGTCTACGAACGGCACCGCCACCGGTGGGAAGTGAACAACGACTACCGCGCCCGCCTTGAGGAATCCGGCATGGTGATGTCCGGTGTGTCGCCAGACGGTCGGCTCGTCGAGTTCATCGAGTTGCCCAACCACCCGTACTTCATCGCCACCCAGGCACATCCCGAACTCATCTCGCGCCCCGACAAGCCGCACCCGTTGTTCGTCGGGTTCGTGCAGGCGGCAGCCCGCCAGGCTGCGAGGGTCTCCCAGGAGTCGGACGCATCGGTCAGCTCTGACGTCAGGTGAACAGCGACACGGGATTTTCGGTGATCGACATCGAGGTCGTGTCGAAACTCGGGTTCCTCCAGATCGAGAACCACACCGTGCGAGGACCGGCGGGTGAGACGGCGGACCGGATCGTGATCCGACATCCCGGCGCCGTTGCGGTCGTACCGATCATCGACGGAAATGTCATCCTGATCGAGCAGTACCGGGCGCCGGTCGATGACGTGGTGCTCGAGATACCAGCGGGGAAACTCGACGTCGGGGATGTTTCGACAGAGGCAGCGGCACGGCGTGAACTCCTAGAGGAGACCGGGTTCAACGCGACCACCCTCACCGAATTGACGGCCATCCTCACCGCCGTCGGGTTCACGAACGAGAAAATCACCATCTACCTCGCTGAGGGTCTCGAGCCGGGGGAGACGCAACCCGACGGGATCGAGGAGCATTCGGCAACGGTGGTCACGATGCCGTTCTCTGAGGCCGTCGATCGGGTCGTGAGCGGCGAGATCCAGGATGCCAAGACGATTGCAGGCATCCTGGTCGCCGACGCACACAGGCGTGCAAGACCGTAGGGCGACGGCTGGTATCGTTGTGACATGACGTTCAGCGTGCAGGTGACATTCGATGCAAACGATCCCCATGCCCTGGCTGCGTGGTGGGCAGAGACATTGCGCTGGGAGGTCGAGCCTCAGGATCCGGATTTCATCCGGTCGATGATCGACCAGGGTTTCGCCACCGAGGACGACACACGGATCGTCAACGGGTCGCTGGTGTGGCGTACGGCCACAGCCATTCGCCCCGTAGGCGAGTCGCAGGCAGGAACTCCCAGAATCCTGTTCCAGGAGGTACCGGAGACGAAGTCAGGCAAGAACCGGGTACACCTCGACCTGAGGACCGGTGAGGACGACGAGACGCTGGATCAGATCCGCAGGGACCTCATCGCCAGGGGCGCAACCGAGCTGTACATCGGTCGGGAAGGCCCGCACACATGGATGACCATGACTGATCCCGAAGGCAACGAGTTCTGCATCTGACACGCACCTCGGTGTGCAATGGCATCAAGGCACACGATGCCCACCAGTGACCTGCCGGACCACGCGTACGACTTCCTCGGATCGATCCGTTCCGAACGTGGACTGTCGACCAACACGGTCGATGCGTATCGGCGAGACCTCCGCCAGTACCAGCTGTCCATCGCACAGCACGGTGGCACGGCAACGCCCGCAGCAGCACGCGCCTTCATCGAGAAACTTCGCACCGATGGACTGGCACCGTCTTCGATCGCACGCAAGTTTGCATCGATCCGTGCGTATCACCGGTTCCTGGTCATCGAGGGGTATCGGGACGACGATCCAACAGCGACACTCGACGCACCGATCCGGTCACAAGCCCTGCCGAAGGCGCTCTCCATCGAGGAGGTGACCGCGATCATCGAGCAACCTTCCTCCTCAGATGCCATGGGTATCCGGGATCATGCGGTGCTCGAATTCCTGTATGCGACCGGGTGTCGCGTATCGGAACTGTGCGACACGGACCTCCACGACATCGATGTCGAGTCCCGCACGGCGATGGTGACCGGCAAGGGGAACAAGCAGAGGATGGTCCCGCTCGGGTCCTTTGCGGTCACCGCGATCGTTGCGTGGCTCGCCGTTCGCATGGACATCCGAGTGACCGGTCGCGACAGCGGCGCTCTGTTCCTCAGTTCGCGCGGCAACCGCCTCAACCGACAATCGGTTTGGCGCATCGTCCACAAGTACGGAACCGCGGCCGGCGTCGATTCCTCGAGGCTCTCGCCGCACGTGTTCCGCCACTCCGCAGCGACGCATATGGTCGAGGGAGGAGCGGATCTACGGACGGTTCAGGAGATTCTCGGACACGCAAGTCTCTCCACAACCCAGATATACACGAAGGTTTCACCCGAACACCTCCGCGAAGTGGTGGTCATGAGCCACCCGAGGGGCGGAGGAGCACGTCCCGCCGACTCGGGTCGGTAGACCCATATCCCCAAATCAAGCGGCGCATCCTTGTACGCTGTCGGGAGCGGGTACGTCCGCGAGCATCCCATTCCGGAGGGCCGTATGGCTTCCATAGACCTTGACAAATCACGCACAACCCTCAACTTCGAACGCGCACGCCTCGTGCACCAGCTCGCAGAAATGGGTGCGGACGAGCGCGGGGATTTGACCGGCGAGATGGACTTCGGAGATGCGTTTGCGGATGCGGCGGCGGCTACAGCGGAGCGCACCCGCACCATCGGGCTGGTCGACAACCTGAAGGTGAGCATCGATGAGATCGACGTCGCACTCCAGCGCATCGATGAGGGGACATACGGCGTGTGCGTCGACTGCAACACCGACATTGCCCCCGAGCGGTTGGAGTTCCGACCGAATTCGGTTCGCTGCGTCACATGTCAGTCAGCGTCGGCCTGAGCCATTTCGCCCATCTTGTCAGACGGTTTGTCGGCTACCTCACGGCCAGACCGCTTGACGCCTCAGAACGCGACGAGGTTGCCGGTCTGCTGACGAGCGAACTCGCCGAACTGTTCTTCGAAATGCAACACCAGGACCAGCGTCATGCGGTCGAGGTGTATCGGCGCGTGGGGTCCGAGGAGCTTGCCCAAGCCGCATTGCTCCACGATGTCGGCAAGAGCATCAGTGGCATCGGTCCCATCAACCGATCTCTCGCCACCATCGCAGGTGCACTCCACCTCCCGCTCAGAGCAAGCTGGCACCTCTACCTCGACCACGGCGAGATCGGTGCCGACCTCCTCGACCAAGCAGGCGCCGACCACCTGACCGTCTCCTTCGCCCGAAACCACCCAGGCCCGGTACCACAAGGAATCGATGCCGAAGCCTGGGATCGCCTGACCAGAGCGGATGAGGGCTAAGCCTCCGGCGGAGTTGAAAGTAGAAAGTCCACAGTCCACAGTCCACAGTCCACAGTCCACAGTCAGCAATCGCGTCC
>CAZDIQ010000153.1:0-4660 GCA_964505525.1 uncultured Acidimicrobiaceae bacterium
CCACACGACCCTCCTAGGTCATGTCACGCTCACCACTTGAACTCGCACCGTATTCAGTATTCGCTGTTCCGCAAGCTCGCCCGTCCCCCCCTGAAGGGAGTGCGCGAGTGCTGGCCTGTACTTTGTACTTTCTACTTTCTACTTTCTGCCGTGAACGCCTTGCGTGCGTCCTCCGCCCGTTCGCGCACGACGCATCCTTCGAGGTGGTCATTCACGAGACCCATCGCTTGCATGAAGGCGTACATCGTCGTCGGTCCGACGAATCGCCAGCCTCGCTTCTTGAGGTCCTTCGAGATGGCGGTGGAAACTTCCGTGGTGGCAGGAATCGTCGTCGGTGCGTCTCCTCGGGGCGGTTCGTATCCCCAGAAGTAGGCAGCAATGCTCCCGAATTCGTCGGCAAGGTCGATCGCCCGACCGGCGTTGTTGATCGTCGCTTCGATTTTGCCGCGGTGTCGGACGATGCCGGCATCGCCGAGCAGCCGCTCGACATCCTTGTCGGTGAACCCGGCGACGATCTCACGGTCGAATCCCGCGAAGGCGGACCTGAAGTTCTCACGTTTGCGCAGGATCGTGAGCCAACTCAGACCCGCTTGGAATCCCTCGAGACAGACCTTCTCGAACAACCTCGTGTCGCTGCCCTGGGGGAAACCCCATTCAGTGTCGTGATACAACTCGTAGTCGGCGTCCCCCACACCCCACCAACAGCGCGCATCGCCATCTGTCCCCGGTCGGATGTCAGGCATCCCGGTCCGTTGCTCGGGCCGCCTCCGCCGCAGATGACTGGGCAGCCTTGGAGTAGTCGAGGATCACCCGCATGACGGCATCCATGTACTCGGGGTCGAGACCTGCCGCGACGGCGTCAGCCCTGACCTCATCGATGAGCTCTTGTTCACGCTCGGGTGAGTGCATGGGTTCACCGCGCGAATCCTTGATGAGCCCGATCTCCACCGAGTTCCTCAGGCGACGGGCGACCAGCTTGAGCAGCTCGCGATCGATCCGATCGATCTCGTCACGCAACGACGGAATCCCGAGTGCCTCCATCAGGGCTGCGAAACCATCGGCATCGAGATGTCCGCCGGCGCGGAATTGGGCGCGGTCGGGTTCCGGATGCACAGCAACCATCAGGCCGTCCGCACCGGCGATCCGTGCCGCGAGTGCCAAAGGTCGGATCAGTTCAAGGGACCCGACGATCGGCGCAGGGTTCACCAGCACAGGATGATCTGCCAGGTGTTGCACGACGGCCACGGCGGAAATATCCAACGTTCCCGATGTCCTCGGGTCGTGACCCTGTGAACCTCGTTCGCACAGGATGACGTCGCCGCCGGCCCCGGCCACGGCCGCTGCCGCACCGAGCCATTCGTCGATCGTCGACTCCGCACCACGGTGGACGATGACGGGTTTGGCCACCTCCCCGACTGCTCGCAAGAGGGTGTCGTCGGCCATGCGCGAAGGACCGATTTCGAGGATGTCGACGTGGGCTGCCGCCGTGATTGCCTCGTGTGCGTCGAACACGAACGTCGAACTCGCGATGCCGGCACTCGTCGCGGCATGCTCGAGCAGGAGAACACCCTCGAGACCGAGTGGTGCGAAATCGCCTGCTACATCGGGTGGAAGGAACGTGGCCGACCGGATGACAAGACCACCGGACTCACTGATCGCCAAAGCAGCAGCGACGATCTGCTCCCTGGACTCCACCGCCCCCGGGCCTGCGAGTACGGGGAACGATCCGTCACCGAAC
Source organism: uncultured Acidimicrobiaceae bacterium (assembly GCA_964505525.1). Lineage (GTDB taxonomy): Bacteria > Actinomycetota > Acidimicrobiia > Spongiisociales > UBA5794 > UBA5794. The sequence continues at coordinate 1,739 of CAZDIQ010000153.1, forward strand.
CGCATGTCGGCGGCCGGGACGATCCGCGTCCCGAGGTCGGGTTTGCGGGTGCTCTTGAGCTGCTGGTCTGGTGCTTCCACAAGGTCCTCGGGTCGGACGGCGATACTACCCGTCGAGAAGCTTGCGGCTCGCCGTGGCCAATAGGGGTGCGATCGGTTCGAAGGACGCAAAGCGCTCATCGGATGTCTGACCCGCGACATACCTGGCGTAGATCTGTTCGATGATGACCGCGATCCTGAACAGGGCAAGGGCTTCGTAATAAGCGATATCGCTGACATCGAGGCCGGTCCGCTCGCCATAGCGGACACGTACATGCGCCTTCGGGAACACCTCACCGATCGCGACACCCCGGGATCCGAACACGAGGTAGGTCGGGTCGTCTCGCTGTGCCCAGTACGCGAGCAGCGTCCCGAGATCGACGAGCGGATCCCCGCGAGTGGTCATGTCCCAGTCGAATACAGCGACGAGCGATCCGTCGTCACCGATCATGGTGTTGTCAAGCTTGTAGTCGTTGTGCAGGATTGCAACCCGCTGCGGTGTGGGGATCGCCTGCCGCAGCAGGTCCGACGCCACTTCCATGTCGGGGACCACACGGGTGGCCGCTGCGGCCCAACGCCTCGTCCAGCCTTCGATCTGTCGGGAGACGAAACCGTCGGGGTGGCCAAGGTCATCAAGACCGGCATCGGCAGGGTCGACAAGGTGAAGGTCGGCGAGTCCGTCGATCAACGACTCGGCAACGAGCCGTTGCTTGTCAGGATCGGCCAACGACTCAGGCCATCGCGACCGCACGACGGATCCCTTGCGTCGCTCCATCACGACAAACGGTTTGCCCATGACCGACGGGTCCTCGCACAGGTGGTATGCCCTCGGCGCGAGCGGATACGTACGCCAGATGTTCGAAAGGACGCGGTATTCACGAGCCATGTCGTGGGCACCTTCGGCGACCTCACCGAGTGGTGCTCGGCGCAGGACATATTCGGTCCCGTCTGACGCGACGGCGCGATACGTCAGGTTGGCCGCGCCACCGGGAAACTGGTCAAACACGATGTCGCCCGACCCGAACCGATCAGCGAGTACGGTCCGTAGGTAGTCGGCAACGGCACGTTCATCGAACCGCTCCTCCGGTCTGATCGGTGCGGTATCCGCCACGGTCAAGCCGCCCACCCGAATCCCACCACCGCAATCGCGATGGAGACGGTTACCGCGAGTTCGGCACCGTGACGGACCACACCGATCCCGCGAGCCCGCATGCCAGGCCTTGTCTCCACGGACAATACGCCCACCATTCCCGCGGCCACGAGGAGCCCTGCGATCGCGAACCAAAGGGTGTCAGAACCGACGGGGGTCGTGTGTGCGAATCGGTCGACCATCATGGCGAGGAAGACCCCGGACAGGAACAGATTGCTGAACAGGAAGTACTTCATCGCTCGCGACCTGTCCGATCGCAAGCGACCGGCAAGCACGACGAACAGCACGGACAGAACCACCGCGGTGGCCGCATAGATCCACCCGAGATGCGCAACCGGGACGAGGAGCACCGTCACTCCCGAGGCAACGATGGAGTACCAGAAGATGTTGGCCAGAGTCGGGCCTTCGCCGACGACGACAGGCAGCATCGGAACCGACGCCGCGCGGTAGTCCTCCTCATACTTGAGCGACAAGGCCCAGAAATGAGGGGGTGTCCAGAAGTAGATGATCGCGAACATCACCCAGGCCGCCATCGCGAGTTCGCCTGCATACGCCGCCCATCCGATCAGCGCGGGGACGGCACCGGCGGCACCACCGATCACGATGTTCTGGGTCGTCGAGCGCTTGAGCAGCATCGTGTAGGCGAGGACATAGCCGATGAAAGCCACCCCGGACAGGATCCCAGCGAGAAGGTTCGCTCCGATGGCGAGAACGAGGAACCCGGCGATACCGAGCAGGATCCCGAATGTCGTGGCGTTCGCCACCTTGACCCTGTCAGTCGGAAGCGGTCTGCTGACCGTGCGCTTCATCAGACGGTCGATGTCGGCGTCGTAGACCTGATTGATCACATTGGCGCCGCCCGCAGACAGCGCCCCACCGACAAGCGCAACGACGATCAGTCGAAGACCCGGCCACCCGTCGGCTGCAACGACCATTGCCGGGATCGTGGTCACGAGAAGCAGTTCGATGATCCGAGGTTTCGTCAGTTCGAGATACGTCGCGAGGACGGAGCGATCGGACTTGTCGGTGTCCATCACGTCGACCCCACCGCTTCGACCCTCGTGGTGTCCTTCTCCAGCACGGATGCACCGAACAGGACGAACACGATCCACAGGGCATCGGCAACCATCAGATGCGTCACCTGCATGAACAGCGGTGTCAGCAGGAAGATGTTCGCGATCCCGATGAACAATTGGGAGAAGACGATCAACGTCACCGCCAACGACAGGCGCTTGGACCGCTCCGAGGCATTGAGACCGAGCCGCATCGCGATCCAGGCCACGAAGATCCCTCCGACGACCGCGATGGCGGGATGGATCACCCTCAGACGCAACAGCATGGGCGCAGTCGGCCCGAACTTGTCCGCGATACCGGTCGTGACCGAGTCTGCAGGAAACACCGCATCACCGATCGCATTGACGGCCCCCGTTGCCCCGAGAACCAGGATCGTCAGCGCTCCCACGAGCAACCACCGCTTGGTGTCCCTGGATGCTTCCGGGTCGGGCGGAGGGTGTCCCGAGCCCCACCATGCCGTGAGGGAGAGGGCACCGAGCAGGAGGAAGGTGTTGGTGAGGTGCAGCGCAACAGCGACCATCCGGCCTCCGGAGATGTCGTCGTCGACCCAGCCGAACAGCACGAGCGCCGCACCGAGAAGCGCCTCGATGATGAGGAGGACCGCAGCAATGAATGCCGTCCGGCGCACGATGTGACCCTTGGCGAAAACCCAAAGAGCAA
>CAZDIQ010000154.1:0-4627 GCA_964505525.1 uncultured Acidimicrobiaceae bacterium
ACTCTGTACTCGGTACTCTGACTTCTGCCCCCTGTCCTCTGCGCGCGGTAGTACTACTAGGCTGTGGGGACCACGACACTGTGGAAAGTGCTAGCGAGTCAGTGAAAGGGCATCATGCCGATTTTGGACGTTTTCTGGACCATGCTGGTCTTTTTCCTCTTTGTGATCTGGATCTGGATCCTCATCACGATCTTCTCGGACATCTTCCGCAACCATGACATGAACGGTTGGGTCAAGGCGCTGTGGGTCATCTTCGTAATTTTGCTCCCGTTCCTCGGTGTGCTTGTGTACATCATCGCCAACGGGCACAAGATGCAAGAGCGTCAGCTGGAAGCTGCAGCGGCGGCCGATGCGGCCAACCGCAAGTACATCCAGGCAGCCGCAGGCACGGCCCCGAGTGCGGCCGACGAGCTCGAGAAGCTCAAGAAGCTCTACGACGGTGGCGTGCTCACGGAAGCAGAGTTCGCCTCCCAGAAGGCAAAGCTGCTCGCCTAGCCACAACCACTTCTGAGAAGAGGGGTGCCCACCCGGGTACCCCTCTTCCTTTTGGACGACCGCCACGATGTACCCGCAGAACCCACGGCACGCGGCAGTATCCGTTCTGTGGGCTGGGGACCTACATTTATGTACCCGCAGAACCCAGGGTACGCGGATACACATCTGCCCGGCGTCTTGAATCTTGAATCTTGAATCTGGCAATGCGGTCCCCGATATCCTGCGGTGCTGGAGGGATGACTGAGCGGACGAAAGTACTGGTCTTGAAAACCAGCGAGGCGCAAGCTTCCGTGGGTTCGAATCCCACTCCCTCCGCAAGGACCGGCGAATCGATGGCGGGGTGCGGATGACACAATCACTGAAGGTCGGAATCCAACTCCCCGAGGTCGAGTACCTCGTGCGGTGGTCCGAGCTGCGCGACATGGCGATTGCCGCCGAGGACATCGGATTGGATTCCCTCTGGGTCGGCGACCATCTCTTGTACCGGACCGATGAAGGGGTCACGGGTCCATGGGAGGTGTGGTCCGTGCTCGCCGCGTTGGCGGCGGTCACACGTCGGGTCCAGATCGGTCCGTTGGTGGCGGCGACCTCGTTCCACAACCCTGCGATGATCGCCAAGAAGGCGGCGACGGTCGACGAGATCTCGGGCGGCCGACTGATCCTCGGTCTCGGCGCCGGTTGGAACCGCACCGAGTACGACGCATACGGATTCCCGTACGATCACCGTGTGAGCCGCTTCGAAGAGGCGTTCACCATCATCCGGACGCTGCTCACCGATGGCGAGATCGACTTCGACGGCGAGTACTACGAACTTTCGAACTGCGTCCTCGTCCCGCCTGCTCGACCCGAGGGCATTCCGCTCATGATCGGTTCCCACGGACCACGCATGCTGGCGGCCACCCTCGCGCACGTCGACATGTGGAACGGCTGGCACGCCTCGTATGGGAACTCGCTCGAGGGTGCCGAACAACTGCTCGCCAGGATCGATGCGGCGTGCGCCGATGCCGGTGTCGAGAGTGACACGATCACGAAGACCCTTGCGGTTCTCGTGCAGGCACCGGGTGGGACCGAGCGGAGTCACGGCAATCCCGCGAGACAGACATCTGATGCGATCGGTGGGAGTGTGTCAGCCGTCGTCGACCACCTCGAGGGTCTGTCGGCGCTCGGTGTCGATCACGTCCAGCTTGTCGTTGATCCCATCACGATCGACTCGATCCGTTGGCTGGCGGGAGTCATATCGGCCCTCGGCCGCTGACCACGGTCATTCGCTGATCTGGCATCACCGCTAAATTGCCGTGATGCCTCCGATGTTCCGATTGTGTCTTGCTTCGATAGCCGTCATATCGGTCGCATCGGCAGGCTGCACCTCGGGTGGGCAGGCGACGTCGACCACATCGTCCTCGACGACGACCCTTCCGTCGATCACGACGACGACGGCCGCGCCTCGGCCCTCGGTCAACGTCGGGGTTCCGGACGCCGACTACGACTTCAATCCGTTCACGAACCACGACAGCATCTCGCAGCGCATCGTTGGCAACGCCGTTTGGGCGACGGTCTACGACATCGACCCCGATACCTGGGAGCGGATCCCCGACGTGGTGCTCGCCTTGCCGAGTCAGGCCCAAGGTGGCATCGATCTGCACGATGACGGCTCGATGACCGTGCAGTATCAGGTGCACCCCGACGCACGGTGGAGCGACGGGATCAGGATGACCGGTGCCGACATCACGTTCACCGCCGAGACGATGCGGGACCTCGCCCTTGCAGGGAATCCCGCCGTGGACCCGATCATGGCAACCGTCACGGGCGTCGATTCGTTGCAGAACATCGGATGGATCACCTTCAGCGAACGGAGCCTTGCGTTCGAGGAGGCGTTCTGGGTGCTCCTGCCCTCGCACGCCCTCGATGACATCGACATCGGCACGAGCAACGGGTTCGGCTGGCCGTCGGGAGGTCCGTTCGTCGGTCTTCCGGGTTCGAATGGATCCGAGCTCGAGCCGAATCCGTTCTATTGGAAGGTCAACGACAGGGGTCAGAACCTCCCTCTGATCGAGTCGCTGAGGTTCGTCCCGTTCCTCGACGATCTCAGCGGGATGTTCAATGCCGGGGAGATCGATGTCGCCGATCTCGACGGGCCGCCGGCAGACACGTCCATCGATCAGTCGGCGAGCGGTGTGGAGATCCAGGAGGTTCCCACACCTGTTCTCGAGCACCTGACGTTCAACTTCAGGGACTCGCGAGAGGCATCGAACCCCGAGTCGCTCAATTCGCTCGATGCGTTCAGAACGGCGATCGCGCGGTCCGTCGATCCGTCAATCTTTCTCGGCAACGATTTCATCTTCTACGACAACGGTCCTCCCGGGGTGCTGACGCCGCGTGACGGTTCTGCGTTTGCGGCGTACGAATTCGACTCGGCTCGGGCCCGAAGTGAGATCAGTGAGCTCGAGGTGGTCAACCCGTCGTCGGTCATCAACACCACCGGGAACGGTGAGCTCAGGATCGAGGTGGCCGAGGCCCTCGTCCCTTCGTTTGCGGCGTCGGGTGTCGACCTCACGACCGACTTCGTCGATTCGGTCGTGTTCTTCGGTGACGTATTACCTGGCAGTACCTTCGACATCGGGATGTGGGCGTGGATCAGCGACGGCGGCTACCGGTCCACGATGACCCTGCTCGAGACGTTCGATCCCCAGGGTGCCACCGGCGGCTACAACGGATGGGGGCAGGGGCAGGCGGCGACGAGCGGATCGGCACGGTTCAGTGAGATCGTCGAACAAGCGCGCACCGTGACGTCAACGAGCAGATTCAAGGAACTGGTGGCGGAAGCCGAGGCGATCCTCGCCGACGAGGTGCCGATCCTGCCTCTCTTCCAGCGGGCGTCCTACGCCGCTGTGTGGTCGGATCATTTGCAGGGTGTCAGCCACAACTCGACGAGAGCCACGTTCACATGGAACATCGAGGAGTGGGAAGCCACACCCCGATAAGGACAACCCCGGGCGCCCGAGAAGGGTCCCGGCCGGGCGTGCCCCGGGACCCTTCTCTGCTCCGGTCTTTCCGGGCAACTGTTCGCTGGGTGCTTGCTAGGGCAGATCGACACCGAAGATCGGGACACCCTCTGGGCACAACCGCACCGCAGGGTTCCAATCCTCGAAGATCCCTGCCGGGTTGTCCTTCCACACCCAGGCGTGCATCACCCACAGCGGGAGCGTGGGGTGCTGGTGGAGTTCGCGACCGAAGAGGGTCGGTGGTGCCGTTTCGGTCCATGCGTCCACGGGAATGATGTACTCGTGGGCAATCAATCCGACGATCTCGCCGTCGGCGTTGAGCTCGTAGACCAACGCTTCGGGTGTCGTGATGTCGACCTTGTCGTCCATCAGCGATTCGTTGAGATAATGCAGACCCATTCCACCTTTTGCGCTGTCCTCGAAGCAGCCGAGGCCGTCCATGGTGCTTCCATATCCGGCAGCTTCGGCGACAGAGACGTCCTGAAACCCGGCGGCGGCAAGCGTTGCGGCGACGCGGTCCTCCTGGGCCATCTCGCCGTCGTGTGTCGCCCCGTCGCCTTCCGCCACGTCATCAGCGTGACCGTGTGTCGTGGTCGTCGTCGTAGTTGCGTCGTTCGACGCCTGGGTCGTCGATGTTGTCGTTGTCTCGGTCGCGGTCGCGGTGCTGCACGCTGCCATGACGAGTACGAGTCCGATGAGAAGCGTTACCCATCGGATTCCGGGATCGGGTCCTGATCCATGTTTCATGTGCGGTCCCTTCTGAGTGGGTTCCCTTTCGGGCTCCTCAGAACGTACGAAACCTCGCCGCCACCCACATCGGGGGCACTCACGCACATAAGCGCGCCCTACCCCCAATTTTGCTGGAATGGCGTGGACGACCGTGCGGTGACTGGTTCGGTCGCCTGATATCCTGCCGAGTATCCGGAGAGGTGGCCGAGAGGTCGAAGGCGCTCGCCTGCTAAGCGAGTAGGGGGTGTTGAACCTCCTCGAGGGTTCAAATCCCTCCCTCTCCGCAAGAAAATGGCGCCCGCGATGGGCGCCATTCTTCGTCAGACGTCAGGAATCGTGCGCCGGACCGTTCTGTGGGCTGGGGACCCACATTTATGTACCCGCCGAACCCAGGGTACGCG
>CAZDIQ010000155.1:0-4627 GCA_964505525.1 uncultured Acidimicrobiaceae bacterium
TCTCCCTCGCGCTCTTTGACGGTGACGACATCGAGGGACTCTGCCGCGGCCTCGAGCTCGATCGATCGTTCGATCTCCGCTCGATACCGCTCCTTGATCGTCTCGGGATCGAGCTCCGAGGCGACGGTGAAATCCCAATCCCGATCGTCGTCCCACGGGGCAGATGCCCACGGCTCGGACTCCGGATTGTTGGCAAGCACCTGGCTGAACCACCACTCCTCCACGTTGGCGAGGTGGTGGACAATGCTTCCGATCGTGAGCGACGAAGGTTCGAGGCGCTGATTCATCTGTGCCGAATCCAGTCCATCGGCGATGTCCAATATCGCCTGCCGGTAGTAGTTCAGGAACGCATTGAGCATCGTGCGCTCATCGGCTGATTTCGGAACGTGTGTGTCTGGCATACGCCGACGCTAGCGCGCCGGACACCCACAAGTCGCCAAACCGCCCGACGCCACCAGCGTCACGAACCGTTCAGATCTCCATCTCGAGCTGTGGAATCTCGGGCGTCGGCTTCGGTTGGGATCTGACGCGTCGTTTGGGGACGCCCGCTGCGTACAGCGGTTCCTCGACCAACGCGGCAAAGCGCTCGGCGAGCGGCCACCAATCGAACCTGTCGTCGATGTCAGAGGCGTTGAGCCTCACCATTCGCTTGTCGGGGACGAGACCCGGCAATCGTTCATCGAGGATCGCCTCGACCTCATCGCGGAACGTATCGGATGTGGATCGGACACCGTCGGATCGGAGCTCGACATCGGGTTTCAATCTCACCACCATGTCGTATGTGTTTGACCATTGCTCGATGAGCGGACCGACCGCAAACGGGTCCTCACCGTCACACGCCCGCAGGTAGTACGCGAAGTTGTCCATGACACCGCGGTCGAGCACGAGCACCTCGGCCTTCGGTGCGAGACGGAGTTCCATCTGGATCTGTGACACGATCACCCAGAGCTGTGCCTCGGGCGTGGCAGATTCGTTGATACCGAACGGATTGTCGCGCACGACCTCGCGCCCATGTTCAACCGATCGACCGGCTCGCTGCATCGTATTCGCAAATGCATGGACTGCGGTCGTCTTGCGGATGCCGTGCGAACCGATGAACGCCACCTTCGCGGCGTTGGTCCAGGTATCGGCCATGCTCTGACCGATCTTCTACGCCGTGCGCTCTTCGGGCAGATCAGCGGCAACGATGTCCTGGATCGGGACAAGGGTCGGGTTGACCTTCTCACGCACCACGTCGCCGTCAATGAGAACCCTGGCGACATCGGTGCGGGATGGGAGGTCGTACATGGTGTCGAGGAGCACTTCCTCCATGATGGCCCGCAGACCGCGTGCGCCGGTTCCCCGCTTGAGTGCCTGCTCCGCAATGGCGTCGAGGGCATCCTCGGTGATGACGAGTTCGACCCCGTCCATCTCGAAGAACCTCTGATACTGCTTTGTGATGGCGTTCTTCGGTTCGGTGAGGACCCGAACGAGGGACTCCTTGTCGAGGTCGGCGACCGTGGTCATCACGGGGAGGCGACCGATGAATTCGGGGATCAGCCCGTAGCCGATCAGGTCTTCCGGCATGACCTTCTCGATGATCTCGCTCGGGCGGGCATTGTCCTTGGACCTGACGTCCGCCCCGAACCCGATGGCGGAACCACCGACCCGTTTCGTGATGACTTCCTCGAGACCGGCGAATGCGCCTCCGCAGATGAACAGCATGTTGGTGGTGTCGACCTGGATCAACTCCTGGTGCGGATGCTTCCGTCCGCCCTGTGGCGGCACCGATGCGACCGAACCCTCGAGGATCTTCAGGAGTGCCTGCTGGACGCCTTCGCCCGACACATCCCGCGTGATCGAAGGGTTCTCCGCCTTGCGGGCGATCTTGTCGATCTCATCGATGTAGATGATCCCTGTCTCGGCACGCTTGGTGTCGAAGTCGGCCGCAGCGATGATCTTGAGGAGGATGTTCTCCACGTCCTCCCCGACGTACCCCGCCTCGGTGAGCGCGGTGGCGTCGGCGATTGCGAACGGGACGTTGAGCAATCGAGCCAACGTCTGTGCCATGAGCGTCTTCCCCGAGCCGGTCGGGCCGACCATGAGGATGTTGGATTTCTGCAACTCGACTTCGTCGTCGGTGCTGCGCTGTCCAGCCCGGACCCGCTTGTAGTGGTTGTAGACGGCAACGGACAGGACCTTCTTGGCCTGATCCTGTCCTACGACGTACTCGTCGAGGAACTCGTAGATCTCACGAGGACGGGGCAGTTCGGAGAATTCGATCTCCTCGGTGCCCGAAAGCTCTTCCTCGATGATCTCGTTGCACAGCTCGATGCATTCATCACAGATGTACACCGCTGGACCGGCGATCAGCTTCTTGACCTGCTTTTGCGACTTCCCGCAGAAGCTGCACTTCAGCAGTTCCGAGCCTTCGTACTTAGCCATGTTCCGCTCCTAGGAGGAGACAGCCTCGAGAGTCCGTCCCGCAAGAATCGAGTCGACAACACCGTACTCGATAGCTTCCACAGGTCCGAGCCAAAAGTCACGTTCCGTGTCGACTTCCACCACTTCGAGCGGCTTGCCGCTGTGCTCTGCGAGGATGATATTGATGTCTTCACGGGTCTTGAGGATTTCCCTGGCATGGATCTCGATATCCGTCGCCTGTCCTCCGACGCCGGAGACATGCGGCTGGTGGATCATGATCCGCGAGTGCGGAAGGGCGAACCGCTTGCCCTTCTCCCCCGCTGCAAGGAGCACCGCGGCGGCGGATGCAGCAAGACCCATGCAATACGTAGCGACGTTCGGCTTGATGAACTGCATCGTGTCGTAGATCGCCATCAACGCATAGGTCGACCCGCCGGGCGAGTTGATGTACAGGTTGATGTCCTTGTCAGGGTCTTCCCCCTCGAGGTGGAGGAGCTGGGCCATGATGATGTTGGCGACACCGTCATCGATCGGTGTCCCGAGGAAGATGATGCGATCTTTGAGAAGCCTGCTGTAGATGTCGAAGGCGCGTTCACCGCGGGGCGTTTGCTCAACAACGGTTGGGACGAGATAGCTCATTCTTCTTCCTCCGACTTCGTGGCGGCATCCCCTGGCGTATCGGATGCCTCGGAATCCTCGTCTACCTGGTCGGTTGACTCGTCTTCCTGGTTGTCATCTTGTTCGTCTTCGATCTCGACCGGCGTCAGATCCACAGCGTTGCCATCGGCATCGACGGGCTTGGCCGCATCGATGAGGCTGGTGAGCGCCTTGTCGCGGAGGATATCATCGGTCAGCGACTCAATTTGACCACTCGACTTCCACGCCTCGACGAGCTCGTCGAGATCGGCCGGTTGCCCTTGCAGCATCTGGCGAATGTGGTCCTTGATGTCATCATCGGTGACCTCGAAGTTCTCGATCGCAGCGACGCTCTCGAGGAGCACTCGCGTCGACAGGGCGTGGTCCGCCTGTTCACGCATGGCTGCGATGAAGGTCTGTTCATCCTGGCCGGTGATCCGTAGATAGTCAGACAGCGAGACGTCGTCTCTCTGGAGACGTGACGCCATGTTCCTGACCCTCGCTTCGACCTCGGCATCGAGCAGTGCTGCGGGGATCTCGAGGTCGATCTCGTTGAGGACGTACTGGATGACCTTGTCCTGGAGCAGCGAGCGCTGGGTGTGGACGTTGTACGCCAACATGTTCTTCTCGAGGGCTACGAGCAGCTCGTCCGCTGTTTCGAACTCGGTTGCGTCCGCAACCATTTCATCGGTCAACTCGGGGAGCACCTTCTTCTTCGCTTCCTTGATGGTCACCGAGAGCGTGACCGACTCGCCACCGAGATCGGTGTAGCCCTCAGGGAGCGTGGCGTCACCCTCGACCGTCGAGCCGACAGAAGCTCCTTCGAGGATCTCGTCGAGACCTTCGATGAACGACTCGGAACCGACCTCGTACATCATGTCCCTCGCCGTCGCCGCGTCGACCGACTCCCCGTCCTTCGAGACCGCGATGTCGACCATCGCGAAATCCCCGGAGGCGAGCTCGCCGTCGTAGTCCTCGAGTTCGGCGAATTGGTTGCGCAGGGCGTCGATCTGCTCATCGATCGCCTCCTGGGTCACTTCGGGATTGTCGACTTCGATCTCGATCTCTCCCAGATCGGGGAGGGCGTCGAGCGTCGGCCACAATGTCACGAGGACATCGACCTCAACCGTGCCGTCATCATTCTCGTCGCGGACCGCGGAGACGGAAGGGACGGTGACGGCGTCGAGACCGGCCTCATCGATTGCCGAGGGGACGACCTTCTGGATGGCCTCCTCGATCGCCTCGGAACGCACATAGTCGGCACCGGCTGCCCGCTCGACCACGGCGAGGGGTGCCTTACCCGGTCGGAAACCCTTGATCTTCATCCGCGAGGAGATCTTGGATGCCACCTTCTTCTTCGCAGCAGCGAGCTCTTCGCTTCCTATCCACACCGTGAGCGTTCGCTCGAATCGGCTGGATTCCTTGACCTCGGTTTTCACAGATACTCCTCGACACAGAACGGTCCCGCGCTTCTCCCCCACCCGATGTGGAGGAGCGACGCGAGGTTTGGGGTGGCCGACGGGATTCGAACCCGCGACCCCCGGGACCACAACCCGGTGCTCTAACCAACTGAGCTACGGCCACCATG
>CAZDIQ010000156.1:0-4602 GCA_964505525.1 uncultured Acidimicrobiaceae bacterium
CGAGGACGGTCAACGGGATCGCCGGTTTGTAGGGATACCTCGGGTTCCTGTCGACACCGATGACACACACGTTGACCGACACGCCCACCTGGTTCGCGGCGATTCCCGCGCCGCCGGCATCATGCATCGTGTCGATCATGTCGTCGACGAGTGTCTGGAACGCGTCGTCGTCGAAATCGGTCACGTCGGCGGTCGGGATCCGGAGCACCGGCTCGCCGATCTGGGGAATCATCCGGACTGCCATTCAGGACCCCGACTTTCGCACGCCACCGACAACGACGTCCGTCACGCTCGCTCTCGTCGCCGCCGAGAATATGGCACCGAGCGATCCGCCTGTCCCTGACAACTCGGCACTGTCGACGTCGACCGCAATGAAGTCGGCAGGCGCTCCGACAGTGATGCCACCGCCGCCCCATCCGAGCGATCGCATCCCGTGAACGGTGGCCATCGTTGCCAGAGCCTGCGGTGCATGGATGCCGCGACGCAAGAGTCGGAGCCGATCGTGCTGTTCGAGACGGTTCGCCTCATGCAGGACATCGATGACGGCGTTCGAATCCGATCCGAGACAGATCGACACACCTGCCTCCGCAAGCTCGATGGCGGGTCCGATCCCGTCGCCGAGATCCGACTCCGTCGTGGGGCAGAAGCACACTTGTGACCCCGACCCGGCGATCAGATCGATGTCTGCGGGGGTGAGGTGTGTCGCATGGACGAGTGTGGTGCTCGGTCCGAGCATCCCGACCCGTGAGAGAAGCCCGACGGGGGTGACGCCGTGCTCGGCCAGACACGCCTCGTTCTCGGCGACCTGCTCCGACACATGGACATGGCGCGGGAGGTCGAGATCGTCCGAAGTCCGGGCGACGACACCGAGATCGGCCGCCGACACCCCACGGACCGAATGTGCGGCGACCCCGACCCGCACCAACGGGTTCCCCGATACGGCGGAAGCGAGGTCGCGGACCCGACGATCCCACGCAGCGATCGACCCGTCCGAGAACCGGGTCTGTTCCGGCAGTACCGCGCTGCCGGTGACATCCGACGTCAGGTAGGCGGTGTCGAGCAGGGTGAGCCGTATGCCGGCCGTCGCTGCTGCTTGCACGAGGGCAAACCCCATGGCGTTGGGTTCGTCGTACGGTGTCCCGTCGGGGCGGTGGTGGACGTAGTGGAATTCGCCGACGGTGGTGATCCCGGCCGTGAGCATCTCATCGAAGACCGCGGTCGCAAGCTCGCCGTACGACTCTGGTGAAAGCGACCCTGCGACCTCATACATCGGGGTGCGCCATGCCCAGAAGTCACCCCCGGCGTCATGGGTCCGCCCTCGGAGCGACCGGTGGAACGCATGGGAATGTGCGGACACGAGTCCGGGAAGGACAACGCCCTCAAGGATGCCATCAGCGGACTCGGAGCCACCAAATGCCATTGACACAATTGATCCATCGGACACGCCGATGAGAACATCGCGTTCGAGCTCATCGCCGCCAAGCCACGCGTACGGCGCATACCAAATCGTTGTCATGGCCACTGACCCTAGACAAGTCCGGTCGGTCCTCGGTCCCCTGTCCTGTGTCCCCTGAAGGCGTCGCCCGACCGGTATCCGCTCTGGTACATTCGGCATACTTCACACGAAGGGAGGTGAAATGGGAAAACGGTACGAACGCCTCACGACACCCCTTGTCCGCGACGGCGGGGAACTCCGGATCGCAACGTGGGATGAAGCGTTGGCGAGGACCGCAGAGGGTCTCAAGCGCAACGCAGGGAACACAACGGGTGTGTTCTCCTGTTCCAAGGCGACCAATGAGATGAACTTCCTCGCACAGAAGTTCAGTCGGACGGTCATCAAGAACAACAACATCGATAGTTGCAACCGCACCTGACACGCTCCTTCCGTCGCCGGTCTGGCGGCAGTGTTCGGGGCAGGTGGAGGCACCTCCTCATACGAAGAGATCGAAACGACCGACCTCATCGTGCTGTGGGGTTCGAACGCGCGCTCGGCCCATCCGATCTTCTTCCATCACCTCATGAAGGGTGTGCGCAACGGAGCGAAGATGTTCGCTGTTGACCCACGCCGCACCGAGTCAGCCCAATGGGCCGACGTGTGGCTCGGTATCGACGTCGGGTCCGACATCGCCCTCGCCAACACGATTGCCCGCGAGATCATCCACGCCGGTCTCGCCAACGACGCTTTCATCTCCCACTCGACGTCGGGGTTCGAAGCTTTCAAGGAATCGGTCGAGCCATGGACACTCGACGAGGGCGAACGGGTCACCGGGGTGCCAGCGGAGGCAATCCGGGAGCTTGCACACGATCTCGGCACCGCGAATACCGCACAGATCTGCTGGACCCTCGGGATCACCGAGCATCACAATGCGACCGACAATGTCCTCGCCCTCATCAACCTCGCGCTTCTCACGGGTCACGTCGGACGGTATGGATCCGGGCTCGTACCGATCCGTGGCCAGAACAACGTGCAGGGCGGTGGCGACATGGGTGCACTCCCCAACAAGCTGCCCGGTTTCAAGGACATCACCGACGACGAGGCCCGTGGCAAGTACGAGGCGGCGTGGGGCGTCGAGATTCCCTCCCGACCCGGCTGGCACGTCACCGAGATGTTCGATGCCATGGAACGCGGCGAGATCACCGCGATGTACATGATCGGGGAGAACCCGGCGCAGTCCGAGGCCGATTCGCATCGGACCATCGGACTCCTCGAGGGTCTCGACTTCCTTGTGGTCCAGGACATCTTCCTGACCAAGACGGCTGCCCTCGCCGATGTCGTGTTCCCTGCTGCCGCCGGATGGGCGGAGACGGATGGGACCGTCACATCGAGCGAACGCCGTGTCCAGGTCATGCGCAAGGCCCTCGACCCGCCCGGTCAGGCGAAGGACGACCTCGATATCCTGAGTCTGCTCGCAGAGGCGATGGGCCACGGCTGGGGACACCCCACGGCCGAGGAGGTGTGGGACGAGCTGCGGTCACTCTCACCGATCCATGGAGGGATGTCCTACGCACGGCTCGAGGCACTCGGCGGTCTGCAGTGGCCATGCCCGGATGAGGATCACCCCGGCACGCTGTTCCTCCACGAATGGCTATGGGAAGATCCGATGCAACGGGCACAGGCGCCCTTCCATGCGGTCGAGTATTCGCCTCCGATCGACGAGCTGTCGGACGAATTCCCTGTCCGGCTCACGACCGGGCGCAGGCTTGACGGTTACAACACCGGGGTCCAAAGCGGCGGATACAGGTCCCCGCTGTCCCATGGTGGTGTCATCGACATCGACCCCCATGATGCCGTACGACTCGGTGTCTCCGAGGGTGAGGTCGTCAGGGTGACGTCGCGACGGGGGTTCATCGATGTCCCTGCACGGATTGACGACCGACTCCGCCCTGGGTTGGCCTTCATGCCCGTCCACTTCCCCGACGATGCCGACGTGAACATCCTGACACTCGATGCGTGGGACCCCAAGTCAGGGACCGCCGAGTTCAAGGCGACGGCCGTACGAATCGACACCATCGACGGTGCGGGGTAGATCATCGACATCCAAACGACACAGGATCAGGCGACCGAAGCCGAGAAGGCGGCGGTCGATGCCGTGCTCGGTGAGCCGACCTCGAGGTGGGACGGCGGTGGGCGATCGAAGGGAGGAGACCGTGTTGCGTACGGCGGGTTCCATCGGGCCGCCGAACGACGTCATCTGCTTCTCCCCGTTCTCCACAGCGTCCAGGACGCAGTCGGCTGGGTGAGTCACGGGGCGATCAACTACATCTCGGAGCGCCTCTCGCTCGGACCTGCGGAGGCGTACGGTGTGGCGTCGTTCTACGACCTGATATTCACGGAGCCGATGCCGCCACGCGTCGCCCATGTCTGCGATGACATCGCATGCATGGCGGCCGGTGTCGACACCGTGATCGAGCGGCTCACGGACTCGTTCGGTCCGGAAAGGACGGAGATCGGCGGTGCGATGTGGACGCGGTCCCAATGTCTCGGCTTGTGCGACAAGGGATCGGCCGCGTTCGTCCAGGTTGCGGGAGGGCAACGCTGCTCCGTTGCGCCTGCTTCGGCGGAGCAGATCATCGAGATTCTCGGTGCGGGGAATCCCACCGATGATGTCGCACCCGGTTCCGCTCCACAGGTCGGTACCTCCACCGATCTCAGGCTCCTCGGGCGCGCAGGGAGCGGTGCTCCTTCTCTGGCCGACTACCGGGCGACGGGTGGCTACGACGCACTGGCGAAGGCCCTGGCGATGAGCCCCGAAGATGTCGTCGCCGAGGTCGCAGCGAGCGGTATCCGGGGAAGGGGTGGGGCTGCGTTTCCTGCGGGCGTCAAGTGGCGGGCCGTCGCCGCACACAGTGGAACCAAGTTTGTCGTATGTAACGCCGACGAATCCGAGCCGGGAACCTTCAAGGACCGGGTCCTGCTCGAACACGACCCGTTCACGATCCTCGAGGCTCTCACCATCGCGGGTGTCGCCGTCGGTGCCACCAAAGGATTCATTTATCTGCGAGATGAGTATCCGGTCGCCGAACGGACGCTGCTCGCCGCCCTCGATGAGGCACGAGCCGCGGGACTTCTCGGGACAGGGATCATGGGGTCGGACCTGGTGT
>CAZDIQ010000157.1:0-4600 GCA_964505525.1 uncultured Acidimicrobiaceae bacterium
GCCGTCCTCGCGTCCATTTCGTTCATGAACTGTGCAACTTCAACGGAATCTGGCATCGGGACCTCCTTGGTCGCCTTGAGGGTACAGGCCGCGTGGATGTCGGCGACTGCAAAATGGCGACGAATCCGCCAGCGGTAGGATGACGGGATGACAATCGGCGACCTTGCAGACGCAATCGACGGGCTGTTCCCGTTCGCGAACGCAGGAATGTGGGATCCGGTCGGACTCCAGGTCGGCGATCCCGATTCGCCCGCCGGGTCGGTCGCTGTGTGCCACGAGGTGACACCTGGTGTCGTGGACCGGGCGATCCACGACGATGTGGATGTCCTCGTCACGTACCACCCCCTCCTGTTCATCCCGACCACGGAATTCACCACCGGAAACGACGCTATCGGGCGTGCCGTGGCACTCACCCGAGCGGGCATCGGCCTGATTGTCGTCCACACGGCATTCGACGTAGCCCGACCAGGGACCGCTGACGCCCTGCTTGCCGCCCTGGGACTCGCAGCCACAGCGACATTCGCATCCGTCGATGAACACGGTGGGGATGACATCGGCCGGATAGCCGTGCTGCCCACGCCCAGGACTCTGGGTTCCATCGGGGAAGCGGTCAACACCGCGACAGGCTGGAAGCCGAGAATGAACATGTCACCAGATGTGCGGGTGACGAGCGTCGGTGTTGTCCCCGGGTCGGGCGACTCGTTCGTCGAGGATGCCATTGATGTGGTGGACTGCTTTATCACCGGCGACGTATCGCATCACGCAGCCAACCTCGCGTCTGCGGCAGGGCTCGCGGTGGTCGATGCCGGGCATGCTCCCTCCGAACGCGCTGGTGTCCAGGCGTTGTACTCTCACATCGTCGAGCTTGTGCCAGGAGCGGTCATGCTCGACGAAGACGCGCATCCATGGAGGGCATGAAGTGAATCAGATCAAGAGCCTCGGCGACCTCCTCGATCTGCACGAGATCGACCTCGAGATCGACCGGCTTCTTGATGATCGCGGTTCGCTACCCGAACTCGAACGCTACCGAATTGCCCACGAGGAGGTGGTTCGGCTCGAACGGGAGTCAACCAGTGCAAGCGGTGCGCTGAAGGACGCCGATCTCGGACTCGACAAATCGAACGGCGAACTGGAAATCCTCGCAGCGAAGGCTGCTGCTGAGCAGAACCGTTTGTACGCAGGGGGCATCTCTGCCCGCGATGCCGACTATCTCCGACGTGAAGTCGACATGCTCTACGGCAAGGTGTCGTCGATGGAGGACGATGTCCTGCACTTCATCGAGCAGAAGGAGCTCGCCGAACAGCTCGTGGAGAAGGTTGCGGGGGAACTTGAAGCCGCGGTGGTCGTTCGTGACGAGTTGAAGGACGTGATCACCGACAAGTGGCGGGTGATCGACAAGCAGCTCGAGTTGAAGGAAACCCAGAAGGCGGACGCCATCAAGGCCGTGGACGAGTACTACCTCGAGATCTACGACGACCTGCGCCAGCACAAGACGGGCCGCGTCGTTGGTCCGCTCGTCGATGGTGTGTGCGGCAGCTGCCATCTGCAGCTCTCCGCAGGCGAGGTCGTAAATGCACTCAAGGACGATCCGCCTCGCTGCATCCACTGTCGCGCGATCCTCGTCACCTAGGCAATGCTGTTCTGGCACATCGGTGCCTCGGTTGGGTTCGTCCGATACGCGTTCCGCGATCCGGCGATGGATCTGCGGTTTCTCGTACTCGGTGCGGTGCTTCCCGACCTCATCGACCTGCCGATCGGTATCGCTGCATGGGAATCGTTCCGCAACGTCCGACTCGTCGCACACTCGATGCTGTTCGCCGTCGTGATCCTCGTTGCGGTGCTCATCGCCACACGTCGTGGACCGTGGCGTAAACGGTTGATTCTTCTTGCCGTGGGAGCGTTCCTCCACCTGGCTCTTGATGCCATGTGGGCGACCCCAGGAACACTGTGGTGGCCGTTCATCGGTTCAGGGTTCGAACCCACGGAATTCGCGACCTATGGTGACTATCTGTCGAACCTCATGCGCAATCCGATCATGTGGCTTGGGGAAGTCGCCGGGGCCGCATACCTCATCGTGCTGTTCGTTCGGTCCGGTCTCGGGTCCGCTTCCGCCCGATCGCAGTTCCTACGAACCGGCGTTGTGTCCGCCCCCATCGACCGATCGTGAAATGCGGAACAGACTCACGCTCCTGAACGCCATGCGAACGGCGATGGCGATGAGGACGACGGCGAAGATCCGTCGGAGCATGGCTTCGTCCATCAACAACGCGGTGCGGGCCCCCGCAATGGCCCCGAAGACCCCCGACGCCGCCAGCATCGCCATCATCGGCCAGATCACGCGCTTCGCCCTGGCATGCGCGACCGCAGCCACGACCATTGTCGGCACGATGATTGCGAGGGATGTCCCCTGAGCCGCGTGCTGGCTGAAGGCGAAGACCGAAACCAACGCCGGGACGAAGACGACGCCACCACCGATACCGAGGGTTGAAGCGAGCCCACCGGCAACGACACCGAGCACGATGTATCCGATGATGTCGATCACAGGAACATCCGGACGGATGCAACCGTCATGACAATGGCGAATCCACCGGCGAGCATCCATTCAGGGATGCGATCGAGAAGGTTCGCCCCGAACCATGCACCGGTGGCTGACCCGATGAACACGACGATCGCCACGGGCCAGTCGACGGAATCGTTGATGCCGAACGTGACGAGGGCGGCCCCGGCCGTCACGGCGATCGTCG
This sequence comes from uncultured Acidimicrobiaceae bacterium, assembly GCA_964505525.1. Taxonomy (GTDB): domain Bacteria; phylum Actinomycetota; class Acidimicrobiia; order Spongiisociales; family UBA5794; genus UBA5794. The sequence goes on from CAZDIQ010000157.1 coordinate 2,745, forward strand.
CGACCGATGTCGCCGTGGCGGAGAACTGGTCGATCTTGAGCCACAACACCAGGGCAGGAACGATGATGACCCCGCCCCCGATACCGAGGAACCCTGACAGAAATCCGGAGACGGCGCCGATGATGACGGCCTTGAGCCAGTAGATCTGCATCGTGCCACCGTAGCGCAGGTCCGTTACCGACTTGTATCTGTATCCTCGTTCGTATGCCACTACGGATCACCATCGGACTTGTCGCGTGCGCTGTGGCGCTCGGCGCGTGTTCCGGCTCCGATGGTGCGGGGGATGCACCATCCACCCCAGAGGGGGCGGTCGTCTCCTGGATCAACGCTGTCGACGCAGGCGACGCGGCCGCCGCATCAGCAGCCATCCATCCCGAATCCCTTGCGATCATCCTCGGCATCGAGAACGGCATCTCGGCCGACGACATGGCCGAATACCTGTCACGGGGAGTCCCCGTCGAAGTCCAGCAGTCCTACTGGGAGTCGTTCAGCGCCGGGTTCACCGAGTTTGCGGACAAACCGATTTCCTCGCTCGCGGTGGGGGAGGCGGAGGAGTTCGTCTCTGAGGGAGAGACCTTCGCAAGTGTGCCCGTGACGAGTGGTCCGACATCCAAGTCGGTCGTCATTGCCAGACAGAGACTCAACGGGAGCTGGGAGGTCGACATGGTCGCCTCACTGGGTGATGGGTTCTCGAAGCTGCTTCTCGACCTCTATGAGCGACTCGGCTCCGACGAATCTGCAGGGCGGATCCGGCTTGCCTACGCCGAGGTCGTCGAGCCATCGCTGTGGGCAGCGATCGCCGACGGTTCGTTCGGAGATGCCTTCACCCGTACGGCGCTCACCCTCATCGACCGCATCGACGAGGACAACGCCTAGAGCTTTCGGAGCTCGGGAAGCACCTCGTCACCGAGCATCGCGATCGTCGCTCGCTGATCGACCGCGGTCGTCTGGATTGCCACGATGTCCGCGTGGACCTGCGAGATCAAGGGTGAGTAGACCTCGAGGTAGTCGTCCGCCGAGTAGACGGTGCTGTAGAGGTCGAGAATCTCGTTGCGGTCCATTGCGTCGGCGCGCATCCGCAGATCCATCGGATCGACGGCCTCGAGTCGTCCCGGCGCCCGCAATCCGCGCCACGCACCCAGTGTCTCCCATGCTTCCGTTGTGTTGCGTGCCCTGATGGACCACCGCGAAGCAAGGATGGTGGGAGCCGGTCGTCCTGCCTCGGACGCCCCGTTTCTGGCGGGGTCGATCACATTCTCGAACGCGGCGGCGGGGTCCCTCACGGATGTGATGATCCCGTTGGCCTTCGTTGCAGCGAGAACGGCAGACTTCGGACCACCTGCTGCCATGAAGATCGGTATGTCGTGGACCGGTGGGCTGTACAACTTCGCACGATCCGTCCGGTAGTACTTCCCGTCGTAGGTGAGCTTCTCGCCGTCGAGAAGCCGACGCATGATGTCGAGCGCCTCATCCATCCGAGCCGCCCGTTCGGCGTAGTTGGGGAAGTCGTAGCCGAGCGGTCCTTCGTTCAGATTCTCACCCGTTCCGACCCCGAGGTTGAATCTCCCGCCACTGATCCGGTCGAGTGTTGCCGCCGCCTGGGCGACGACCCCGGGGTGGTATCGCCACAGGGGAGTGGTCACGCCGGTTGTGAACTCGATGGTGGATGTCGCCTGTGCCATCGCGGCGATCGTCGCAAACGCAAAACCCGACGCTCCGAGATCGTCGACCCACGGGTGGAAGTGCTCGGAAACAAGCACCATGTCGAACCCGGCCTGCTCCGCAAGCACGGCATGCTCGACAAGTTCCTCAGGCTGAAACTGCTCGTGCCCCGCAAAGTAAGCGATCCTGGTCAT
>CAZDIQ010000158.1:0-4526 GCA_964505525.1 uncultured Acidimicrobiaceae bacterium
GCACGACAGCGGGGAGTGGTGACGTGCCCGACGATACGGTCGCATCGACCAATGGGACCAACGAATCGGAGTCCAGGACGACTCTGACGTCTCCCGGAACTTCGACGACCCTGGGGCCTTCGGGTTCGTCGTTTGGTCTGGTCGGAGTTGACCCGTCGATCACAAACGGCATCGCACCGTACGATCACGAATCGAACATTGATTCGTTCTTGCTCGAGGTACACATCGGTAACGCCGATCACCTCCGGTTCCTGCCGGCCATCAACGAGTGTCTCACAGGCCAGGGGTACGAACCGGTTGCACCTCCGGCGGAGCTACCCGGCCGTGACGACCCGAGCTGGGTTACGAACTGGCGGTTCCCCCAGATTGAGGACCTACTGGCTGAAGGGTTCGTCAATCCTGGCGGCTATCAGGAGGTTTCTGAGGACGATTCCGAGAATCGCACTGACGAGAGTGAAGCTGCCCGTCTTGCACGGAGGTCCGCAATGGACGAGTGTCGGCAGCAAGCTGGTTTTCCGACGACGCAGGAAGAGATGGGTGAAGAGTATCGACTGTTCTCCTCCCTTCGTTCGGCATGGGAAGAGGCGTTGATGGCGATTGACAACTCCGATGAGGTGCGAGCGGCGACGACGAGGTTCTCCGAGTGCCTTCAGGATGACGGCGTCCCTGCACATTGGACGACTTCGACAACGGCCTATCTGTCGTACGTCGATGAGGTGTTGTACGCCCAAGACGGTGATCCGCAGAAGGAGGCAGCCATTCGGGAGGAGTACGGAAAGCGGTATGGCAGGTGCGCACAGGATCTGTTCTCGCTCAAAGGGGAGCTTCTTTCGGGTGAGCGTCGCTCAGCCTTCCTTGCCGAGCACGAGGCGGCGATCAGAGAGCTTGCATCGTTCCTTGGCCCCTAGGTCGGCGACGTCTCTCGCGCGACATCTCGGGTTTGCCGGACACCTACATGGGTACAGGTACTCGTTCGTACCCCGGTGATGTCTGAGTGAAGGGATACGGGATGAGGAAGAGACCGGTCAGTGAGGTTGCGGTGTTAACTGAAGGTGCGGGTACGGTAGGACGATGGCCGAAAGTCGGGACGTTCAACCCAGGGGGGTACACAACATGACGGATCTGGCAAGTCTCGGGAAAGCCACTGGACTCGCGATCGCATGGGTCCAGCGACTTGGTTTGTCGATCTTCTCCGGTCTCGGTCGAACCGGTTTGGGCCTCGTACTCGTCATGGTCCTTGCCACATCGGCCTGCACGAACTCACGGGATGGCGAGGCACCGGACCAGACGGTCGCTTCGACCAACGAATCGAATGATCCGGGGTCCAGTACCACTCTGGCGTCTCCCGGTGATTCGACCACTCCGGGGTCCTCCGGTTCTTCGTTCGGCCTGGCGGGGGTCGACCCGTCGATCACGAACGCCGTCGCACCGTACGATCACGAATCGAACGTCGATTCTCAGTTGCTCGAGGGGTACATCTCTCGCCTCGAGCAACTCCGACTCCTGCCGGCGCTCAATGAATGTCTGGCGGGAGAGGGTTACGAACCGGTTGCACCACCAGCGGAACTTCCTGGTCGTGACGACCCGATCTGGGTTTCCAACTGGCAGTTTCCCCCGATCGAGACCCTCATCGCTGAAGGGTTCGTCACTCCGGATGGTTACCAAGAGAGTGCCGAGGAGGATCCGCGGAACCGTACGGCCGAAAGTGAAGCCGCCCGTCTTGCCCAGCGGGAGGCAAGGGACCGATGCCGGCTGCAAGCCGGTGCGCCGACGACAGATGCAGAGATGGGTCTCGAGCATCGTCTGTTCTCTTCCCTTCGTTCGACGTGGGAGGAGGTGTTGGTGGGAATTGACGATTCCGACGACGTGCGAGACGCAACGACGAAGTATTCCCAATGCCTCCGGGATGAGGGAGTGCCAGCGCAATACACATCACCGGTGACGGCCTTCTTAGGATTCACCGATGCGACGCGGGCCGCCCAGGATGGTGATCCGCAAAAGGACGCAGAAGTTCAGGAGGACTTCGGCAAGCTGTACGGGCGGTGCGCCCAAGACCTGTTCTCGGTCAAAGAGCGGCTTCGCTCGGGGGAGCTTCGTTCGGCCTTTCTCGCCGAGCACGAGGTGACGATCAGAGAACTCGCATCGATCGTCGGTCCCTAGCTCCATGGCGGCAATGACACGACGGTCGGCCGGCTGGATCGCACTCGGGTTGGTGGTATTCGGTCTGCCGTTGTTGCTGTGGTTCGTGTCGAGAACCGCCGTGACTCCCGAGCAACGCGTCGCCGATGCAGAACCTCCCCCGGCGCCGCAGGTGGACGTGCAGATCGAGCTGCGAACACTCGAGGACATACTCGTGTTCCGTGGTGTTGTCGAACCGATTCGGACCATGAACGTCGGAGCGCCGGAGATGACCGATCGCTCACCGATCGTCGTGGACCTTCCCGTTCAGCAGTCGGACACGGTCGACGAAGGCGACGTGATAGCGGTCGTTTCAGACCGACCGATCATCGCAGTCAACCTACCGGTGCCCCTCTACCGCTCCCTCGTCCCGATGCTTGAAGGCGCGGACATCCGTCGACTCCAAACCGGGCTGAGACGGTTGGGATACGCTGCCCCCGTCACCGGGATCTTCGACGAGGAAACCCAGGCGGCGGTCACCAGTCTCTACGAGGACCGCGGGTTCATGCCGGTCCCCACACCGGAAGAGAACGCAGCGGCTGCGGCAGCGGCCGACAGGGCTGTCACCCAGGCACGGGCTGCCTACGCTGCCGCCCGATCGGTAAGGGAAGGCGTCGCTGCGGCGCGAGATGCCCTTCGCAGCGCCGAGGAGGATGCCGAGACCGCATGGAGTCGGGTCGGGATAACGATCCCGCTCGGTGAAGTCGTCGGGTTCAGTTCGTTCCCCCTTGTCGTGACGAGTGTCGATTCGGTCCCGGGCACCGAACCGGGCGACTCCCTTGTCACCTTGAGCGATGGCGAAGTCCGATTCGTTGCCACGGTCGACAGTTCGACCGCCGCGCTTCTCGTTCCCGGAACGGTTGTGACGGTCGGTCCCGAGGGTTGGACCTTCACCGTGACGGCCAACACTTCACGAGACGACAACGGCCAACCCTTGGTTCAGTTTCACACGGACGACCCGATCGACCCGTCGGCCCTCGGGGGCGACTTTCGGGCAGAAGCCACCCTGCGATCTTCGGGCGGAGCGGTGCTGGCGATTCCGATATCTGCGATTCACTCGGGACCAAGCGGCGACTACGTTCGCGTTGTCGGCGACACCGGTGTGCGCCAGGTCATCGTCACCACGGGTGAGAGCATCGGCGGGTGGGTCGAGATCGCGGGTGTCTCGGAGCCATTGAGCGAAGGCATGACCGTGAGGCTGACGTGACCGGCGATCCTGTTGGTCCTCTGATCGTTGCCACCGGACTGGAGCGAACCTACCCGGGGCCACCCCCGGTGGAGGCGCTGCGGTCGTCCACCTTCCAGATCGACATAGGCGACAACATCGCAGTGCTTGGCCCATCCGGCTCAGGCAAGTCGACCCTCATGAACCTTCTCGGGTTGCTCGATCGCCCCTCGGCAGGAGAATACGTATTGATGGGCACAAGCACCGCAGACCTCTCCGAGGGTGAGCGGTCAGGTCTGCGGTCCGCATTGATCGGATTCGTGTTCCAGGCGTTCCACCTGCAACAAGGGCGGACCGCCACGGAGAATGTCGAGAACGGTCTCCTCTATCACGGCATTGCGAAGCGAGAACGCCGAGCTCGGGCAATCGAAACCCTCGAGCGTGTGGGCATGGGAAGTCGGATGCATGCGGAGGTGTCGTTGCTGTCAGGTGGGGAGAGGCAACGCGTTGCGATCGCCCGAGCAATCGTGCACAAGCCTCGTCTTCTGCTTGCCGACGAGCCAACCGGCAACCTGGATTCGGATACCGGCGACCAGGTGTTGGACCTTCTCAGCGAACTTCGATCCGACGGTCTCACCCAGATCGTCGTGACGCACGACCCGAATGTGGCCGACGCCGCCGATCGGCGGATCGCTGTCAAGGATGGGTGGTTGACCGAGATTGTCTGACCAATCTGCACCTCGTCCGGTCCCAATGAGACCGCGTTCCCGACTCCGGATCGTCGACGCCGTTGGCGAGTCCTGGACGGAGATCTCTCGCCACATCGCGAGGACCCTCCTCACGGCGGTCGGTGTAGCACTCGGTGTCGCTGCGATAGTCGCCACAAGCACGATCGTTCTCACCATTCGCTTCCAGGTCTCGGACGACTTCGACGCACGCAGGGCGACACAGATCGATGTGCGGGCGGCTGGTGCCGACGGCGGGACAAACCTGTCGCCGTTCCCCGTCCCGTCGGCATCGCGGGCACGATCCGAGTCGCTCAATGGTGTGACGGGTGTGGCCGAGTTGCGCTCGACCGGAAACGAGCTACCGGTTGCCCTGTCGAACGTGGCCGCAGAAGCCGGGGTGCCACAGGTCTCCGAGGTGATGGCCATCGACCTGGCCGGCATGGACGCTTTGGGTG
>CAZDIQ010000159.1:0-4511 GCA_964505525.1 uncultured Acidimicrobiaceae bacterium
ACCATCGACAACAAGATGTGACAACCGACGGCGCTTGGCCCGTCAGGACGCGTGTTCGACGGTGTCTTCCGCCGCCATAGGGGACGCAGCCCCGTTCGCAGGGACATGGACGACCGGGCGTGGTCTCGCCTCGGTCTGGACGGGTTCGGCGATCTCCTCGAGCATGACGAGTTCGACACCACCGACGATGTCCGACACGAGGTTGTAGAGCACTGCGAGCAGGGTCATGAGGGCCGTGGCCCCGACAACCCAGGTGATGGCTGACATGAGGATCACACGGAAGTAGAGCTCGCCGTCGGGGGTGAAGGCAATGGTGAGGCGACCGAGGGTTTCTGCGATGTCGACCGGGATACCGCGCTGGACGGCGATCGACCAGGCGATCCATATCCCGAGCGTTGCTGACATCCCGATCACGAGATTGATCACGAACGCGGCCTTGAGGACGGTCCATGGGTCGATCTTGCGTACGATTCGTCGCACCCGACGTACCGCCATGGCGACTCCTTTCCCAGGACCCCAGCTTACCGACGACCCCTGTTACGCCGTGTATTGGAGACGTACGAGGGCGAAACCGTTCCCTATTCGACTTCGACGATTTCCTCGGTCTTCGCCACGGCCAGCGCCGAGAGCGTCGCCCCGGAGGCGAGATTCATGACCTTGACACCGGTCGTGTCCCTGCCCTGGCGCGAGATCGCCTTGGCCGTCTGGCGGATGACGATGCCGTCGGACGAGGTCACCACGATCTCGTCGGTCTCCTTGACACCGCGAGCTGCGGCCACGAGACCCCGGACCTTCGTCAGCTTCATGGCCTTGACACCCGAGCCCCCACGCCTCTGGCTGCGGAAGTCGGACATCTTCGTCCGCTTTCCGTATCCGCCGGTCGTGAGCAACAGCACATCTTCGGTTTCGTCGAGGACCGCACCGGCAACGACGTGGTCGTCGTCGTTCTTGAGCCGGATGCCGATCACTCCCTGGGATGCCCTTCCGGTCGGACGCACGTCGTCCTCGCCGAACCTGATCCCCTGCCCGTTCGCGGTGAACATCATCAGGTCGGACTCGCCGTTGGTCTGGCGCACCGCAACGACCTCGTCGCCGTCCTTCAGGTTGATGGCGACGAGCACCTGGTTCCTGCTGTCGTAGTCGGAGAACTTCGACTTCTTGACCATGCCTGACTTCGTGAACATCACGAGGTACCGATTGGTCTCGTAGTCCCTCGTGTCGATGATCGCCTCGACGTGCTCCTCAGGGTCGAGCGGAAGCACGGACTGGATCATGGTGCCCCGTGCAGTGCGGTCCATGCGCGGGATCTCGTGTGCCCTGATGCGGTAGACCTTCCCACGGTTCGTGAAGAACAGCAGGTAGGCGTGTGCCGAGGTGTAGAGCAGATGCTCGATGACGTCTTCGTCCTTGAGCTTGGAGCCCTGGACGCCTCGCCCGCCCCTGGCCTGGGTCCGATACGCCTTCGACAGCACCGACTTGACATAGCCGGCCGCCGTGACGCTGACGACCAGCTCCTCGTCGGCGATGAGGTCCTCGAGGGACATGTCACCGAGGTCGGGGATGATCTGGCTGCGTCTGTCGTCTGAGAACTTGTCACGGATCTCGGCGAGCTCCTCGGCGATGAGCGCCCTGCGGAGGGATTCGTCCGCAAGGAGACTCTCGAGATACTTGATCGTGGCTTCGAGCTCGGCGAGTTCCTCCCTGAGCTTGTCGGTCTCGAGGGCGGTGAGCCTGCGCAGCGGCATGTCGAGGATGTGGTTCGCCTGGATCTCGGACAGTTCGAAGCGTTCCATGAGGGAGCTTCGTGCCGTGTCGACATCGGCAGACGACCTGATGATCTGGACGACCTCGTCGATGTTGTCGAGGGCGATGAGCAGCCCGCGCAAGATGTGCGCCCGTGCTTCGGCCTTGTCGAGACGGAACTTCGAGCGCCGTTCGATGACCTCGAGCTGGTGATCGACATAGTGGTGGACGAGCTGTGCGAGGTTGAGTGTCTTCGGTACGCCATCGACGAGAGCGACGTTGTTGATCGAGAACGTGTCCTCGAGCTGGCTGTGCTTGAGGATGAGATTGAGCACGACCTGGGGGCGTGCGTCCTTCTTCAGTTCGATCACGAGGCGGGTGCCGTGACGATCGGATTCGTCGCGCAGGTCGGCTATCCCCTCGATCGCCTTGCTTCGCACGGCGTCGGCGATCCGCTCCATGATCCGGTCACGTGAAACCTGATACGGGATCTCGCTTGCGACGATGGCGGTGCGTCCCTTGCGGATCTCCACGACGTCGGTGACGGCACGCATCTTGATCGATCCGCGGCCGGTCATGAGGGCGTCGTTGATGCCCTTGGTCCCCACGATGTATGCCCCTGTCGGGAAGTCGGGACCCTTGACGAACTGCATGAGGTCCTCGACGGTTGCATCCGGGTTGTCGAGGGCGTGGAGCACGGCGTTGCACACCTCGCCAAGGTTGTGCGGGGCCATGTTGGTTGCCATTCCGACCGCGATACCCGTCGACCCGTTGACGAGGAGGTTCGGGAACCGTGAGGGAAGGACCGTCGGCTCTTCCCGCTCACCCGAGTAGTTGTCCCTGAAATCGACGGTGTCCTCGTCGATGCCGTCGAGCATGTGGGCCGAGAGCTTTGCGAGCCGTGCCTCGACGTACCGCATCGCGGCTGGCGGGTCATCGACCGTTCCGAAGTTCCCTTGCGGATCGATCAGAGGATTCCTGAGCGCAAAGTCCTGTCCGAGGCGGACCATCGAGTCGTAGACGGCCTCGGGTGCGTGGGGGTGGAACCATCCCACGACATCACCGACGACACGCGACGCCTTGCGGTACGGGGTGCCAGGGCGGATCCCGCTGTCCCACATCGAATACAGCACGCGTCGGTGGACCGGCTTGAGGCCGTCGCGTACATCGGGAAGCGCACGCGAGACGATGACCGACATCGCGTACTCGAGGAACGAGTCCTGCATCTCGCGCTCGATGTCGATCGGCGTGAAACTCTCCTGGTGGGTGTCGTCTGTCATGGTGAAGTACCCCTATGCGTCCAGGAAGCGGACGTCTTTTGCGTTCTGTTGGATGAAGATGCGCCTGGCCTCGACGTCGCTGCCCATGAGCGTCGAGAAGGTCTCCTCGGCGGAGAACTGCTCCTCGAGCTCGACCTGGAGCAAGGTGCGTTGGCCGATGTCCATGGTCGTGTCGGCGAGCTCGCCGGCATTCATCTCACCGAGACCCTTGAACCTCTGGATGTTGATCTTCTTGCCGGGGTTTGCCGCCTTGAACGTCTCGAGATCCTCGTCGTTCTGGATCCAGGTCGTCTTCGTGCCGATCTTCGCCGAGTACAGCGGCGGTTGGGCGATGTAGACGAACCCGTGCTCGATGACCTGGGGCATGTGACGGAAGAAGAACGTCAGGAGCAACGTGCGGATGTGGGCCCCGTCGACGTCGGCATCGGTCAGGATGATGATCTTCTTGTACCGCGCCTTCGTGATGTCCATCTCCTCGCCGATACCGGTACCGATCGCCGTGATGAGCGACTGGACCTCGGTGTTCTGGAGCACACGCCCGATGCGGTTCTTCTCGACGTTGATGATCTTGCCCCGGATCGGGAGGATCGCCTGGAACTCGGAGTTCCTCGCCTGTTTCGCGGACCCACCCGCGGAGTCGCCCTCGACGATGAACAGCTCGGAAACGTCCGGGTCCTTCGACGAGCAGTCCGACAACTTGCCAGGGAGCCCACCGGATTCGAGAAGGCTCTTGCGGCGTGTGAGGTCGCGCGCCTGGCGTGCCGCTGCCCGAGCCCGTGCGGCCTGTGACGCCTTGTCGGCGATCTTCTTCGCATCGCCAGGGTGCCGATCGAGCCAGTCGGGCAGTGCCTGGTTCATGGCGCGCTGGACGAAACCCTTGATCTCGGTGTTGCCGAGCTTGGTCTTCGTCTGCCCCTCGAACTGGGGCTGGAGCACCTTTGCCGAGATGATGGCGGTCAGACCTTCGCGGATGTCTGCACCCTGGAGGTTCTCGTCCTTCTCCTTGAGGACGCCCTTGGAACGGGCGATCTCGTTGATGGCCTTGGTCAGCGCGGAGCGGAAGCCCTCTTCGTGGGTCCCACCCTCGTGGGTGTTGATGTTGTTCGCAAACGACAGGATGGTTTCCTGGTAGCCGCCGGTCCACTGCATGGCGATGGCGACCTCGGCGTTTGCGTCGGTGTGTTCGAAGTAGGCGATCTGGCCGTGGATCGGGTCGCGGGTGGCGTTGAGGTGCTTGACGAAGTCGACGATCCCCCCTGCGTACTTGAAGACCTCCTCGTACGGTTCCTGACCCTCTTCGACCCGTTCGTCGGTGAAGCGGATCTCGAGACCCTTGTTGAGGAAGGCCATCTCGCGGAGCCTGGTCGTGACCGTCGAGCGCTTGTACTCGGTGGTCTCCTCGAAGATGTCGGGGTCGGCCCAGAACGTCACCGACGTCCCTGAGCGCTTCATCTCCTTGCCCTTCACGAGCTTCGTGACCGGCTCGCC
>CAZDIQ010000160.1:0-4488 GCA_964505525.1 uncultured Acidimicrobiaceae bacterium
GGCCGTGGCCACGGCAGCCGGGTACGACGTGCGTCTCCACGTCGCCGGTGACGACGGACAACGGCGACACCTGATTGCCGATGTCCTGCCACAGGCCCGACGGGTCGATGGTGCGGTCCTCGTCGACATCCCGATCTCGTCCGGTCAGGTGGATGCACTCCAGGCGCGCGGCATGGCGCTCGTTGCCGTGGGCCAACACGTCGAGGGCATACCGACGGTGAGGATCGACAACTACCGAGCCGGGTATGTGGCGGCGGAGCACCTTGTGAGTCTCGGCCACCGCCGTATCGCGCTCGTGGGGGGCATGCCGTATGGGCGTAGCCAGCTGTCGATTCCTGGTGAGCGAGAGGCGGGATTCATCCAGGCCATCGCCGATGGTGGTCTCGTGTTCGACGAGAATCTCATCGTGAACGGCAACTTCTCGATCGCGGGAGGATGCGACACGACCAAGGAACTGCTCGCCCTCGACGACCCGCCCACGGCGATCTTTGCGATCTCGGACGAGATGGCCGCAGGTGCGGTCCAGGCGGCACGGGAACTCGGTGTGTCGGTGCCCGAGGACCTTGCCATCGTCGGTTTCGACGACCACGAATTCGCTGCGGCGATGGGGCTGACGACGGTCCGCCAGCCGGTGGCGGAACAGGGTGAGGCAGCGATGCAGGCGCTTCTGGATGCCTTCGATGGTGCGCCGTGGTCCGACGACCGCGTCCTTGACTTCGAGCTCATCGAGCGCAACACGACGAACGGCGGTCCGTCGTGACCACGCCACCATCGTTGTCCAGATCGTCAGGGATACTCCTGCACGTCACGAGCCTTCCCGGTCCGTATGGGATCGGCGACCTCGGTCCCGAGGCTCATCGATGGATCGACTGGCTGGCCGAGAGCGGCACGCGCTACTGGCAGATCCTCCCGCTTGGTCCTCCCGGTCTCGGCAACTCGCCGTACTCGTCGCTGTCATCGCATGCGGGCAGCATCGACATGGTTTCACCGGACGCCCTCGTGGTCGATGGGCTGCTCGACGTCGGCGATCTCGGACCCATCGGCGATGCCGGGTCGGTCGAATACCTCGCGGTCCGCAAGCAGAAGAGCGTCTGGATCGACGAGGCTCGTGGCCGTGTGTCGGGCACGCTCGCGGAGGAGTTCGTCGCGTTCCGCGAAGCGAGCCCGTGGCTTGACGATTACACGTTGTTCATGGCCTTGCGGACACGATTCGATGGCTCGTCGTGGACCGACTGGCCGGATGCGCTGCGGGATCGACACCCCGATGCGCTCGGGTCCATGCGCTCGGAGTTGGGTGACGAGATCGAGCGTCATGCCTTCGGGCAGTTCCTGTTCTATCGCCAGCTGGCCGCGCTCAGGCGCCACGCCGCCGAGCGTGGGGTGGCGATCCTCGGCGATGTGCCGCTCTATGTCGATGCCGACAGTGCCGACGTGTGGGTGAATCGCGAGCTGTTCGATCTCGAACCGACCGGGAAACCGAGGAAGACGGCGGGTGTTCCGCCGGACGGATTCAGTGTCGGGGGACAGCGGTGGGAGAGCCCCGTGTACCGGTGGGATCGCCATGCCGACGACGGGTTCGCGTGGTGGATCGATCGCTTGTCGACGTACTTTTCCCATGCCGACGTGCTTCGCATCGACCACTTCATCGGGTACATCAACTTCTACGAGATCGACGCGTCCGCGCCCGATGCCGCCGACGGTGTGTGGCTGCCCGGGCCTGGCATTCCGTTCTTCGAGGCCATGGAAGAGCGTTTGGGTCCGTTGCAACTCATCGTCGAGGACCTCGGTCCTGCGGGTCCGGCCGTGGTGGCCGCACAGAAGCAACTGGGGTATCCCGGGATGCGGGTCGTCCAGGATGACTTCGACAAGCAGATATCCGTTCCGCCGATCGGGTCCGACGTGGTCGCCTACACAGGGACGCACGACAACAACACGGCACGGGGTCGTCTCGATACGGAATCCGACGGGTACAGGAATGATGCGCTCTCATGGAGCGGTGCATCCGATGCCGACGGGTTCCCGTCCGCATTCGTGGAACGAGTGTGGGAGTCCGACTCCCTGATTGCCGTCGCCCCCGTCCAGGACCTCCTCGGTCTGGGTGCACAAGCCCGTATGAACACACCGGGGACAGTGAATGGCAACTGGCAGTGGCGGATGCCCGAGGGCGCTGCCTCACCCGACCTCGCCACACGACTTTCGGAACTCAATCAGGCCACCGGTCGTCACACCTGAGGGGTGTGGGGTCGGCCCCGCGCGGAGCGACTGACCTGAATTGTCCCGTACAATGTCCCAACACCAAGCGCCCGTAGCTCAATTTGGATAGAGCGTCTGACTACGGATCAGGAGGTTGGGGGTTCGAGTCCCTCCGGGCGTGCCACTCAAAACCTTGCCGTGCAGGGGTCCTCGGGGGTCGACTCATCACCCTCGTTTTCGCTCCGTCGCCTGCGCAGCACCGGAGTTCCCGATTGACTTACCAGACAGGGCGGTAGATGCTCGACTGAACTGGTACTGATCCACAACTTGTGTCGCGATACTCGCCCCTGAAGTGTCGTTAGTTGATACAAGCGGTGAAAGGTCGGGAATCCGTGAGCAAGCGAATCATTTCTGCGGACGACGAAGAAATCTTTCGTGCCTTGTACGAACCGCTACGCAGATTCGCGAGTGTGGTCGGTCCGTGGGAGGCTGATCCCGACGACCTCGTGCAGGAGGCATTGCTCCGGGCGCTGAGGTCCGGCCCGCTGAGCCGCTTGGATAGCCCCATTGCGTACTTGCGTCGAACTGTCTTGCACATTTCGTACAACCAGTTTCGTAAGCGGGACAATACTTCAAGGGTGGTGCGCCTGGTTTCGGCACGATCGGGGACGTCCGTCGGCGATTCGTATCCGTCTGACCTCGCCGACTTGATGGCAGTAGACCCTATCGGTCGGGCAGTGCTTTATCTTCACGACGTCTTGGGCTACTCATTTGCTGAGACTGCCCTTGCCGTTGGACGACCCGAAGGGACCTGTCGAACGATTGCTTCGCGAGCAAGGCACACACTACGCGCAGCGCTAACGGAGGAGAAAGCGAATGACTGACTTGATTGACGCGTTCGCACAGCTGGAACACCGGGGCGAAACCAGATCGGCCGACACAATTCTGGCGCAGGTGGCTGCCGAGTTGGACGCTGGCAGGGTTCGCAATTCAGCCTCAAAGCTGCGTGTTCGCATCGGACAATCGCCCAAGGTTTGGGCTGCCGTCGGAACGTTCGTGGCGGTCCTTACAACGGGGATCCTGATGTCAACTGCAATAGGTGGGCGCACTGACCCGTCCTCCGTCGAATCTGCCGATCAAGGCGCCCCACCATCAACCTTCACGCTCAGCGTTGCTGGCAACCGGATCCAGTTGCCCGAAGGTGCGTACCCAACTGCAATTGCCCAACACGGTGCCTCGCTCCTTGTTCTAGCAGGGGACGTCCCACTCGAGCCGGGAGGCGTTCCGAGCGAAACTGGAACGCTCCTGCAAGTGGATCCTCAGACCGGTCAGGGTGATGTCATCGCGACCCTCGACGACTACCCCCTGGATCTCGTCGTTGTCGCTGATTACGCGTGGGTTACACATTGGAAGACAGGTGCGCTCACTCGTGTTCCGTTGGCGAGTGGAGTCGCCCCGGTCTCAGTGAACCTTCCTGCTGTCGATGGCTTCCCCGCCGAGGATGGTCGAGCGGTGTTCTTACCGAACGGTATCGAGGCTGCGGATGGAATTGTCTGGGTCTTGACTGCAAGGGGGGCTTTGGTAGGGCTGCATGCCGATTCGGGCGAGACCTACTCGATGTTTGAACTGGAACCGTTCCATCCTTTGGAGTTGTCGTTGGGCGTCGAAACTGTATGGATTGCCGCGGACACCCGGGGTATCGAATGGGTCGACTTGGAGACGGGCGTCAAGGAACGAATCCCGGTGTCCCAACTCGCGCACCTGACAAATCATGTTGCTGCATTTGGCCGAAAGGCGTTCGTATCTGGCCAAGTGAGTGGCCCGCCCGCGACTACGGTTGCGCATGCCGTTTCGTTGGTCGACGCGGACGACCACAGTGCTGTCCGCGTGCTGGAATCCGATACACCGATCGTATCGCTGGGAGTCGTTGGGAGTGATGTCGTTGCAGTGAGTGATAGCGGCACGTACTGGGTCATTGCTGAGGACGGGACCGTTTCTTCTCCACAAACACTTGGGTCAGGCATAGCCTCTCGAATCGTGTTTGATGAAGGCAACGCGTGGTCCATCGACTACGAGACCCACACGGTCACTGCGCTCGAGCTTCGGCCACGGCCATGATCGAGGCAGCACGAGGCTTGGCACTCGGCATATCGATCCTGGTCGCGGTGACGGTGGTGACAGCCTGTGGTACCGGAGGGCTATCGACCGCTTCGACCGTTCAATCCGACGACGGACCGTCTATCGAGGAGATCATCAGACTCGAAGGCACGGAATCGCAACGGCCGTATCTCAGCG
>CAZDIQ010000161.1:0-2418 GCA_964505525.1 uncultured Acidimicrobiaceae bacterium
CGGATCGTGGAATCCGGGATACACACGGATCTCGTGCCCCTCGGTGGCACCTATGCCGGGCTGTGGCAGCGACACCTCGACCACATCCAACCGACCGGACCCGGCGGGACGTAGCCCTGATTGAGTTTTCAGTTCACAGTTGACAGTTCACGACCCAGCAAAAAGCTGGAAATCGGAAAGCGGTACGCGGTAGGCGGAAAGCTTGCTCAAGCCATTATCATTGACTTTCTACCGGGTTCGCTCGGTTTGGCGACGCGGGGTGGAGCAGTCTGGTAGCTCGTCGGGCTCATAACCCGAAGGTCGCGGGTTCAAATCCCGCCCCCGCTACGAAGAAAACCGTTGGTACTCCTACATGTACCAGCGGTTTTCTCGCGTCTGAAGATCGACGAAGTGGCCATCTCAAACCTGTGTCAAACGCCGGATAGAGCATTCCGGGCATGCCGCGATTGGATTCGACGAACGAATCCTTGTAGTCCTTGACTGGTGCCCGGTCATCCTCGATTGAGGAACACGCATACCTCAGATAGCGAATCGATGTTTCGCCTTTGCACAGCGAGTGGGTCTTCGTCGTTCTTTTGTTGGCGCTGAAACTCCCGTCGTGCCGCGTGGCCGAAAGCCCGTGACGACCCCCTTCAGAACAGTTGGGTCGAGATGTACCTTGGATCTCATGAGGGAAAAGGAAGCTCAGTTCCACAAAGCAGAGGACATACTCGATCTGCTGGCGGAGTTGAATCGGAGGAGCGAGCCCGGAGATACATTCATTGCTTGCTTCGATTCGCTTCGAGTGCTGCAGCTGCTTCTTCCAGTTGACCTCGGGTGCCACAGCGTAGGCGACGTCGTGGGTCGGTTGGCTGGGGTGTGCTTGCCTGGCGAAGGCCTTCTTATCGTGTCCGATCGGACCGGCGCGCCGGTAACGGTGTCCTCCGAGGATGAAGCTGATTGGGAGAGGTCGGCAGCTATATGCGACGCAGAGCAAGCGGTTCTCCTCGACTGGTTCGTCTTCGAAGGCCAGCACTGCCTTTCGGTGTCTGAGTTCGCAAACACTTCTGATGGGTGGCCGTCGTGGGGTCTGGAGTCACCGATTGGTACGGCGAATGGGATACCCTGAGCAGCTTCCAGGCAACCGGACAGCGGAATTGGCCGGCGCCCACCGAACTGCAGGTTGAGACCGTGCGTTGAGACCGTGCATGGTGCTGAGTTCTCGTTCCCTTCGTCGAAAGAGGCAGTGTTGTATCAAATCTAAAGATTCTGGTTAGTATTGGTACATGACTGACGCCTCGCTGGCCAGGACAGTGGAGCCACGAGGCCTCGTGGACTGGTTGCTTTCACGCGGTAGACATTGGGTGACCACAACGGAGGCCGCGGAGTTGCTATCGATTCCAGAACACTATGTAGCTCCGTCCTTGGCGGACATGCGTCGTCGAGGGCATCTCTTCAGCCCAACCAAGGGCTTGTACGTTGCGATTCCGCCTGAGTTTCGTTCATGGGGGACTGTTCCGGCCGCACACTTCATTGATCCGATGATGCGTCACCTTGGCCATGACTATTACGTGTGCTTGTTGTCAGCCGCCGAGGTCCACGGCTTCGCGCACCAACGACCGCAGGTGTTCCAGGTGATGACGACTGCTCGGCTTCGGAATCGAGCGTTTGGTCGAGTCCGTATCGAATTCATCACATCTGTGCACACATCGGATCGCTCCGTTGGCATAGTCAACACGCCGACCGGGACAATGCTCGTCTCGACGCCGGAGGTCACCGTGCTCGACCTTGTTACGTTCCCGAACCAGAGCGGGTCGTTGTTCAACGTCGCCACAATCATCGGGGAGATGCTCGAAGACGATGCGATCGACATTGGCCGTCTCGTCGATGTGGCCGCGGCCTATCCGACCTCTGTTGTTCAACGAACCGGTTGGCTGATCGACTACATGGCCGAGCTAATGGACGTCGAGATAGACACCGCTCCGCTGCTGCCTCTGGCGACCTCAAGGTCCACACCGACGCCATTGGACCCGTTCTATGGCCGATCCGGAACCCTCGACCCTCGGTGGAACGTGCTTGTTGTCGAATACCCCGACGAGGAGTCGTCTTGATACCTCAAGCAGCGATCACCGAGTGGGGGCGGGTTGTTCCCTGGCCTACCAGTGAACAAATCGAACAGGACCTCCTGCTCTCAAGGCTGATCGTAGAGATCGCCAACGACGGCTACCTCGGCTCCGAACTGGTTTTTCGTGGCGGAACCTGCCTTCACAAGCTCCATGCACCATCGCCACTGCGCTACAGCGAAGACCTCGACTATGTCCGCACGACCAGCGGTGGGATCGGAGATCTCACCCAGACTCTGTCTGAAATGGGAAGACGGCTCGGGATGAGAGTGAACACGAGGGTGACCGAGCATCCGAAAGTGTTCTTCAGGGCACC
>CAZDIQ010000161.1:2518-4467 GCA_964505525.1 uncultured Acidimicrobiaceae bacterium
CCGTTCCCTGCGAATGGCCCCAGGAGTTGCGCGGCGGCTCCCTTGAAGGCGAAGACGACAAGAGGCGCGCCTATCGCTTCGAGCTTCTTCTGGAGGATTGCTGCTCCGTGAGCAAACTCTTTGGCGCTCAACTCACTCGCTGATCCGGTTGGCCGCTTGACGACATCCGTGAAGCCGACACCCATCCGATACGCGATGTCGTCCTCGTGTCCGAGTGTGTTGTCGGGGAGAACCCCGGCTTTGCGCAGCCGTGCGAAGAAGCGTTGCCCAAGCTGTCCTTGATAGTAGTGACCTGCTGCAACGCTGATCGGGGCAGGGTTGATACCCACGCACAGCATCCTCGGGTTGGTCGGGATTAGGTCGGCCAGCGTTTCCACTTGCGAACCCATCCACTCTTCGACAATGCGGTGGCTCATTCGCCGATCCTGATGGCGAGATAGCGAAAAGAGCTTCGCATCGAGTCGCCCTGAACCTCAGAGTACGGGCGCCAACCGCAGGAATACGATCCGGTCAAGGTAAGTTCCTCTTCGCGGGATCGCATCGTCCCGGCACCGGCGGCAGGACCCCATGCGAGAATTCCTCCCAATGTACGTCCATCGTGAATCCGAAAAGCGCGGTCGATGGGGTCGGGCTTGCGGCCCATACCCCAGTATCCTTGGTCGTTGGATAGAGCGACGACCCATCCGTGCTGGGCAAAGCCATCGCGGACGCATGTCTCCACTCGAACCATGTCTTTGACAAAGTCGTAGCGAGAAATGTCGTGTGCTCCCTGGTTGGGGAGGTCGTAGAGCTCGTCGTCAACGATGGCAGAGAACCGTCTGATGAAGTATTTGAGTTCGATGGCCGTTCGCTCTCCGGAAACATCGACAAGTAGGTCGAGCCGAATCCCACGTCGAGGTCGAGTTTCCAGTCGAATCCGAGCCGTCGGATTGTCCAGGTGAATCCGCCATGCCAACGCGTGCTGGAAGTCGGCTTCTGAATGGAAAACCGGACGGTCGACGGCGAGGCGATCGATGATGGCAGGAATGTTGAGCACGGACATACGTTACGTCGGGCGGCCGGTGGCCGCCCAGGGCGGACCAGTCACTGGCCGTCGATCTTCAGAGATCCAGGACTTCCAACGGATCTTCTAGCGGACGAGCCGATACGGACCATGATCCAGACATACTGTCACTCGCCTTCTATAGGCTGTCTGTCTCCCGACAGTTCGTGGCATCTTGCAGGCAAACACTGCATGTTCTCAGGCGATCTTCCCGGCATCGGGTGGTGACCGTGGACCGCTCGACCGAGTACACTTCAAGGGACGGACACCACAGGAGTCGATGTTGAATCTGCGCAGGGGACGCCTCCATGTGCGGGTGAAGCTGCCTTCCATCGGCGAGGACCATCGGATCGGCGCCGGCTCGCGCTGATGTCTGCGTGCTGCGGGCCGTCCGCCGACCGAGACCCGTCGCCGCCTACCGCCGCCGCCTTGGGTGGACCGCCGCGAGTCTCACCGGCGGACCTGTCCAGTCCCGTCTCCCTCCCGGGCGGAACGTTCCGCATGGGTACGACGGACCGGGATACCGATCCCGCTGACGGGGAAACGCCGGTCCACCTCGTCGATCTCGCACCGTTCGTCGTCGACGCCGTCACCGTGAGCAACGATCGCTTTGCCGCGTTCGTCGCTGCCACCGGCTACGCGACGGAGGCTGAGCGGGCGGGTTGGTCGTTCGTGTTCGCTGGGCTGTTACCCGACAACTTCCCGCCGACGCGCGGCGTCGCCGCAGCCCCTTGGTGGCGGCAGGTAGAGCACGCCGACTGGCGTCACCCAGAGGGAGCGCAGTCGTCGCTAGCCGAGCGTGGAGACCATCCGGTCGTGCACGTCTCGTGGAACGACGCCGCTGCGTTCGGGGCGTGGTCGGGCGCTCGGCTGCCCACCGAGGCCGAGTGGGAGTACGCGGCGCGAG
>CAZDIQ010000162.1:0-4467 GCA_964505525.1 uncultured Acidimicrobiaceae bacterium
CGATCCACACCGGACAGTTGTCAGTCTTCAGTTCACAGTTCTCAGTTGACAGTTCACAGTGCGGCATACGGTTCCGTATTCCCTATTCGGCATTCTGTATTCGCTTACTGAACTGCCGACTGAAGACCCGGTGTCTCCCCCTGCTCGCAGGCTCGCATGCCCCCCTGGCTCGCAAGCTCGCCCGTCCCCCCTGAAGGGAGGACGCGAAGAATGGGTGGACGCGGATGCTGGACTGTGGACTGTGGACTGTGGACTGTGGACTGTGGACTCCCTCGGATAGCGGAAAGCGATTCTGTCCTCTGTCCTCTGTCCTCTGTCCTCTGTCCTCTGTTCAGGCCCTGTCCCCGCTCAGCATCGAGCCTGTCACTTTTCTGAGTTCGTAGTCGTAGGCGAAGCAGACGATTTCGCGATCTCCTTCGTCCCACGATTCGGATGTGGGGAACAGCCAGCCGAAGTCGAGCGTCGACTCTTCGTACGGCATGCCGACGAACTCCTCGAAGCCGTCGAAGCAGGTATCGACGGCGACCATCTCCATCGCATCATCGCCGGGAAAATCCCCATCGGCGACATCGGTGATCATGTAGACCTCGTTGTCGTGCGGCTGCGCGCAGTCAATGATCGGGACATCAGTGATTTCCTGGGATTCGAGACTTGTGCTCGCACCCTCCCAGTCGTCGAAGCAACTACCGACCTCAAGCATCCAGATGTTCCCCGTGCCACACGCCGCGGCGAGCAGTGAGATGGCACCCAGAACCAAGACCATCCGAGACCGCCGGGTCAACCCTCTGTCATGCGCCATTCAGCCACCCGTCTCGGGATATCTGTCCTCTGTCATCTGTCCTCTGAACTCTGAAACAGGTCTACGTTTCGTCGAGGATCTCGGCGATGAGATCGTCAACCCTGCTGTGGGCGACGGTCTCGCCGTAGCGCTCATCGAGCAAGTCTCTCATCTTTCGGAAGATGGCGTCGCGCTCTTGAGCGTGCGTCTTGGTGGTGGCTGGCACGATCTCGGTGCCATCGATCCACGGTTTGCCGTCCGACCACGGGACGAGGATGATCCAGGACCAGATGCTGTTCCCCCTCGTCTCGCCGGTGCGGCGGGCGAGCCCGACGCAGGAGAACGGAAGCGGCTCCCAACCCATGCCGCGCAGCAGATCCCTGCCGTCGGGCATGTTCGCAGCGTCGCTTGTTGCCATGGATGCCTCCTCCAAACCCAGTCCCCCGGGGCTCCGGGGTGCGCGTCCTTGAGTGTATCGCTCGTTGACGATCCCGAATGAGCCGTTCCCTGCCTAGTGATTGTGTGCGAGTGCGTCCCTGATCTCGGTGAGGAGTTCGATCTCGGTCGGACCGGTGTCTTCCTCAGCCGTCTTGTCCGCCTTTAGCGCCCGGTATGTGTTGTACGGCTTGACGATGAGGATGAACACGCCAAGGGCGACGAGGAGGAAGCTCACCACTGTGGTCAGGAACGAACCGACCATGATCTCGGCGCCGTTGATCGTCCAGATGATCGCGTCGAAGTTCGGTTCACCGAACGGGATGGCCACGATCGGCATCAGGACGTTGTCGACCAGGGAGGTGACCGCCGCGGTGAACGCGGCACCCATGATGAAACCGACGGCGATGTCGATCATGTTGCCCTTGGCGATGAAATCTCTGAACTCTTGGATCATTGCTGCCCTCCTCATGGCGTGCGCCGCATCGTACCAACCGATCCTGTGCGGAATCCGCCCCACGGTTGATGAAAGTCGGCAGGCTGGCAAGTAATGTCAACCTCAGGAGGTAGTGATGGGAAGCTTTATCAAGACAGTGATTGCGGTTCTGATCGCGTTCATCATTTTCACGTTCCCGGCCACATGGTTGCTCATGTTGTTCTTCGGGAACCTGGGGGTGAACCTCAGTTACGTGGCGACGCTGCCGCTCGGCATCGTCGTATCGGTCCTACTCGGTGGCGTGACCGCACGCACCTGGTAGTCGGAACAGGCACTCAAACACAGAACCCGGGTTCAGGTGGCGTAGGTATGCTGCCAGCCCGGGTTCTGGCGTGTCGTATCCTCGCTCTGTGACCGACACGAATGACCGACACCCCTTTGTGGACGACCCTCCCATGGACGACGACGGATACTGGGCCGCGCTCGAGGGTGACGCAGGACCCGAATCCCGGCAGAACGGAAGAAGGGTCCAGGCGAAGCTGATCCCCGATCGTGACCCCGTTGAGGTGAGCGACGTCCAGCTCCACGACCAGCTCAGGACCATTTTCGGGTACGACGAGTTCAGGAGGGGTCAGCAACAAGTCATCGAGGCGGTCCTGGCCCAGACGGATTGCCTCGCCGTCATGCCGACCGGTTCAGGCAAGTCGCTCACCTATCAGATGGCATCGGGACTCCTCGGTGGGACAACCTTGGTCATCTCGCCACTCATTGCGCTGATGAAGGATCAGGTCGACGCCGCAATCGAGCTCGGGATATCGGCTACGTTCCTCAACTCGAGCATCGAATGGGACGAGCGAGCGGAGCGCATCGAACGGCTCAAGCGCGGCGAGTACCAGCTTGTCTACGCGGCTCCGGAAGGGCTCGTGGCTTCCCTCGGTCCGGTCCTCGACCAGACCGACCTGAGGTTGGTCGCGGTCGACGAGGCGCACTGCATCTCCCAATGGGGTCACGACTTCCGCCCCGCATACCGCCAGTTCGCCGACATCAAGACCCGCTGGGGTGTTCCCGTCCTTGCGCTCACCGCAACCGCAACCGAACGGGTCCAGGAGGACATTGCCGTCCAGCTGAACCTTGCGGATCCGCTCGTCGTCAAGACGTCGTTCTTCCGTCCGAACCTCCGGATCCATGCATTCAAGAAGGGCGGCGAGGGTTCCGACCAGATCAAGGTGAAGGACTCGATCGGCAAGATCTGTCTCGACAGCAAGGGCGAGTCGGGCATCGTGTACACCCTGTCACGCAAGAGCGCCGATTCGACGGCTGCCTATCTGCGGTCCATCGGAATCAGCGCGGCGAGCTATCACGCCGGCTTGGAATCCGACGAGCGGACGAAGGTGCAGGACGCCTTCATCCGTGACGACGTGAGCGTGGTCTGCGCAACCGTTGCGTTCGGGATGGGAATCGACAAGTCGAACGTGCGTTTCGTCATCCACCGTGACATGCCCAAGTCCATCGAGGGCTACTACCAGGAGATCGGGCGGGCGGGGCGCGACGGTCTCGACTCCGACTGCTACCTCTTCTACTCGTGGGCGGACGTGATCAACCTGGAACGGATGGTCTCGGGCAGCAGCGACCGTTCCGAGAAGCAGCAGGTGCGGCGGATGTACAGCTACTCCGAGATGACCAAGTGCCGACACCTCGGTTTGGCGTGGTACTTCGGCGAGACCATTGAGCGGTGTGGGACGAGCTGTGACAACTGCACCGATTTCGGATTGGATCTCCACTCCATGGCGACCCCTCGCGGCAGAGCGATGATCGTGGGCAAGGCGGCCCAGCTCGATCTCACGAGCGCGGACGAGGAGCTATTCGATCACCTCCGCACGCTGCGCAAGCAACTCGCCGATGCACGCGGTGTGCCTGCGTACGTCGTGTTCAATGACGCAACCCTCCGAGCCATGGCTCAGGCACGACCAACCACGCCGTCCGAGTTCCTCAGCGTCCCGGGTGTCGGAGCGCAGAAGCTCGAGTCCTACGGCGAGATCTTCCTGGATCTGATCGCATCGATCGGGACCTGATTTGACGCGAGCGGCGCGCGTGACACGCTTGACACAATGTGTCACATGTGTGAGAATGTGACAATGCAGTCGAATCCGTTGCCGGTTGTTGAGAGCGCCCAGATGAATGACCAGGGTCGCGTGGTGATCCCTGCCGCAATCCGCAGGGAGATGGGCCTCGACGGTCCGACCGAACTGGTTTTTCGACTTGAGGGAGACAAGGTCACCATCGAGACGATCGAAGAGGCTGTGGCGTCCGTCCAAAGGATCGTGGCGCAGTACGTCGAATCCGACGGCTCACAGGTCGATGACTTCATCGCCGAACGTCGTGCCCAGGCGGCCCATGAGTGAAGGCGGTCCTGGATGCCTCTGCCGTGTTGGCGATCGTGCTCAAGGAGCGTGGCGGCGCCTCCGTCGTCCCTTACTTGGGTGATTCTCTCATCTCGACCGTGAACGATGCCGAGGTCATGTCCCGTCTGGTTAGCCTCGGAATGCCGGTCCAGGTGGTGGCCGGAATCACCGGGCACCTCCGACTCACGAGTGTGCCCCTGTCGAAGCAACACGCAGTTGCCGTGGCACGACTGCAGCCGAGGACTTCTGCCGCAGGTCTCTCGGTCGGTGACCGCGCGTGCATCGCGGTGGCAATCGGTGAGTCGCTCCCCGTGGTGACTGCGGATCGCGCGTGGCTCGACCTCGATCTGGACATCGAGGTCATCTCGATTCGGTGAGAACGACACAAGATCTGTGCCCGTGAGAACGGGTATCGC
>CAZDIQ010000163.1:0-1989 GCA_964505525.1 uncultured Acidimicrobiaceae bacterium
GAAAGCTGTGAGCTGAAAGCTGTGAGCTGAAGGCTGTACATTTGTACTCCCCAGCCCACAGAACGGGATTTGGGGGCTATGCCCCGGCGTTGACCACTCGTTCGATGGCCTTGTAGACGTGTTCGGACATCTTGGCGTCCTCGGGGTCGAGCAGGTTCGCCATCACCTTGAGGGTCCACTCCATCAGTGGCTTCGACCGTAGACCCACGGTCGTGAGGGTCTTCATGACGGTCGGGTTGCCGATCGCCTTGACGAAGACCCGGGCAACCCGGTGGTAGTCGCCGTAGACCTCTTCGAGTTCCACGGCATAGGCGGTGAGGTTCGAGTCGCCCCGTGCCGCGGCCTCCGCGATGTGCTTCGCAGCCATCCGTCCGGTCTCGTATGCGTAGTCGATGCCCTCGCCGTTGAACGGGTTGACCGCTCCCGACGCATCCCCGATCAGGACCCAATTCCGACCGACTTTGGGACCGACGGAGAAGCTCATCGGGAGCTTGCCCCCGATGGGTCGTGTGTGCGGGGTGACCTCGGTCACCTTCCAGTGGTCGGGGAGACTCTCGGCGTACGCCTCGAGAATGTGGCTCGTGTTGATGTCCTTCCAACCCTTGAACGTCGACACCAATCCAGCCCCGACATTGATCTCACCGTCGCCCAGCGGGAACACCCAGCCGTAGCCAGGCATCGCCCTGCCCTTCTTGTCCCTGATGTCGAGCTGGCTCTCGATGAACGGATCATCGGAATTCGGACTCTCCCAGTACCCGCGGACCGCAAGACCATACGGGTAGTCCATACGACGACTCGCACCCACACCCCGCCCAAAACTCGAGTTCGAGCCATCGGCGATGACCACGAAGTCAGGGTGCACGGTCCGTTCCCCATCCGCGTTGGTGAGCGACACGCCCGTCACCAGATCGTTCTCGAGTATCGGCTTTGCGGTGGTTCCCTGTTCGACGGTTGCACCCTGCGCCTCGGCGAGACCAGCCACGGTCCCGTCGAGGTCCGCCCGTCGCATCGTTGCGCCCCAATTCGGATAGATCGAGTGCTCCGGCCACGCAAGTTCGATCTCAAGACCACCCGCATACGACCTGAGACCGGAGATCCGGTGCAGCTCGAGTCCGTCGAAGTCGAACCCCATATCGAGCAGCTGGTGGATCGCCCTCGGTGTCAGACCGTCGCCACACGCCTTCTCGCGCGGGTACCGCTTCTTCTCGACAAGATGGACTTCAAGGCCGTTGCGGGCCAGCCAGTAGGCAGCTGAAGCACCACCTGGACCGCCGCCGACAACGAGTACGGATTGGGACATGGATCGAAGGCTACTGCGCGAATCCGCGGCTGAACCGATCAGGGTCCGGCGGCATCGATCGTGGCTCCCTCGGCTCCCTCTCCACCCTCAGGTACCACAAGACCGCAGTCGATTTCGGCCAACTCGAGCGGTTCGCCCCCGAACTGCACGCGCTCGTACAGAGCGACTTCCGCAATCTCGTGGGGCTCCAAGGATTCTCCGAAGCCCGGCATCACGCCGAACCCACCGACGGGTTTGCCGGTCGCCCCGTACTCAGGCTCAGGGAACCCCGCTGTACCGAGGGCTATCCATTCGATCTGATCTGCGCACGACCCCGCGGGGAATGTGGTCAACAACGATCCGCCCGTGAACGCCGGTGCCGCAGCGCTTCCACCGCCGTTCGGCTGGTGACACGCGGCGCATCGCGCGTAGATGGCCGCACCGTTGGCGAAGTAGTTGACGCTGGACGTGCCGTATGCCGTCCCGTCACAGTTGACGGCGGCACCGGTGACAGGATCAACCAGAAGCTGACCCGAGCGCCCGCAGTCCGGACCGTTCGGTGCGAGCAGGATGTACGTCACCGCAAGCAGCGGGATGATGATGAACGCGGCCGCGAGCCAAGTCGGGTACCGACCCGCAGGCTTCGATGTCTCCGCATCCGTGTCGTGGTCGTCATCGTCGGTCGCTTCGGCCTCGATGATCTCGATCTC
>CAZDIQ010000163.1:2089-4443 GCA_964505525.1 uncultured Acidimicrobiaceae bacterium
CCGCTGTGCGTGGCACGAGTCTCAGCGGATGAACGAAGCAGCTTCTCGGGCATCCGCTTGGCGCGAGCGGCGAGTGTGACCAGGTAGTCGTCCGTGATCTCGCCGGGAGCGCCGGGAGCAGCCGGCGCTACCGGTGCCTCGGCGGAAGCGGTCGGAGCCGAAGAATCCTTGGCTGGAGCGCTCGGAGCGGAATCTTCGACGACCTGCGGCGCATCGGCGGGAGTGTCGTCGGACTCGCCGGCCCATTCACGCAGTACTGCTTCGAGGGTCGTCCCGGTTTCTGTTGCCCTGGCCTTGGCCGATCGCTCGACGAGCGACGCGGGCATGCCCCGCATCTCCGCGACCTTCTTGAGTAGTTCCTCCATCGCCTACCTCAGCGTTTCGATGTAGAGAACAAGGGAATTGATGTCCTCGGACGATAGGTAATCGTACGCAGGCATCGTCGACCACGAATTGACGGACTGGGGATCCTTGAGGAACTCTGCCGTCAGAGCAGGGTCGAACCCATCCGAGCTTGCGATGTGCATGAGATCGGGTCCGAATCGGACGGTCCCGAGGAGCACCGGGTTCTCGTGGACGTAGTCGCCCGGCTGGCTGACAGGGCCGAGTCCGACATCGGTACCGACCGGGCGGACGGACTGGGTATGACACTCGGCGCAACCCTCGGAGATGTACAGGTTCCGCCCCGCGGCCTCCGGCGAACCGGTCTGGTAGACACGGTTCGTATCTCCCAGGATGGACGATTCCGAATTGGCCGGGTCGATCGCAGGGAACACACCGGTGAAGAGGGCGGCGAAGACGAACACGCCGAGCGTTCCTGTCGTGAGACGTCGCCAGTCGGGTGCGGCAATCTCTCCTTCGAACTGCAGGTCGTAGTCGATCGCTCCGGATCCCGCAGGCAGCGTTTCGGTCGAGGGCTCGGAGAAGAGCCTCCCGAGATACACGAGTTGCGCAACGAGGAACAACACGATCGAAACGGCGGTGATCCACATGAACGGCTCGGCGGACACCGCCGTGATCTCCCATGCGGGACCGCGGTTGGCGAACAGGTTGTCGGCTGGTCCTGCAGCCCACGAGAACCCGACCACGACGCCCCCACCGATCGTGCCGATGACAATCCCGACCAGGCCAGCGACGCTCCAGGTGAAGTGAGCAGAAGAACCCGATGCCCGTCCACCACGCATCACGGTGTGGGCAGCGAACAGGGCGAAGGATGCAACGCCACCCGTGATGAGCAGGTCGCGGCCGCTCGTCACTGTTGTGCCGTGGACGATGGCGCTCGTCGATCGGTAGGTGATGAGCGCGTTTGCGACAGTCGCGGCAGCGAGCGAAATCATCGCGACGACGCCGTATCTGAGCGTTGCCCGGTCACCGATCTTGTCGATCGATCCCTTCAACATCAGACCCAGGTCGGTCGCTATGGCGAGCAACGGGACGAAGGCGGCGATCGCGATGGCCACACCCAAGGTCTCGTACCAATCGGGCGCTGCCGAGAAGATGAGTCTGGTGGCGCTCATCGAACCCCATACGAGGGCGAGCGACCAGAACCCGGGTGCGGACAGCGGTCGAGGAATCGATGGGTCGGTACCGGTCAACCTGCTGGCGGCGTAATACAGGAGACCGACAGACGTGACCATCACGAACAGACCGATGATGCCCGCCTCGGCGAACGCCGTCTGGATCGAACCGCCGATGCCAGCCATCGGAGGGATCAAGCTCACGATTCCCGACAATGTCAGCCACCAAGCCCCGGCGGTGAGGTACCAACCGGCAGCACCGAGACCCGCGTCGGACTTTCGGGCGGTGGCCGATATGGACAGGGTTGCGAGGACGAACCCTGCAACGGTGATCGCCCTCGCCCACAGCGGAGCCTCGAAACCGGCGATACCGGACTGGAGACCGAACGTGATCCCGAATGCCCCCGCGACGGTTCCCACGGCAAGAAGCAGGAGCGCGGCGCCGGCAAGAGGTTTGCGTTTGAGAGGCGAGTCGGTCGAGCTGCTGATGGCATACATCGAGGCGCCGAGGAGACCGGTGATCACCCATCCGTTGAGAAGGATCGATCGCCCTGCCGGGGCGAGGCGACCGTTCGTCAGGTACTCGATTCCCCCGAGGAATTCGGGGAGCACATTCTGGAACGCCGCCAACGCGAGGACCGTGAGCCCGACCACGAGGAACAGGCCGGCCACGATTGCATAGAGATGGGCAGTACCTGAAGCCGGTTGCTCATTGGCCTCGGGACGGTCATCACTCGTCGAGGTTTCGGCGGTCACGCTTGAAGCGTCCTCCTGCATGCGATCATTTGCCTGCCGTCAGTCGGCGATCGCAACTCTAGCCGTACCCCGGCAACGAGC
>CAZDIQ010000164.1:0-4424 GCA_964505525.1 uncultured Acidimicrobiaceae bacterium
TCGACGGCCTCGGCGCCCGAGTTCATGAAGAAGACCTTCTCGATGCCGTCTGGTGCAATGCTCACGATCTGTTCACCCGCCGTGACGAGCGGCTCGTACAGGAATGCGCCACCTGCGTGCCAGAGTTTGTTCAGCTGGTCCTGTGCTGCTGCGACGACTTCGTCCGGCCGGTGGCCGAGGTTCGTGGTTGCAATCCCGCACGCAAAGTCGAGGTACTGCTTGCCGTTGACGTCCGTTACCCAGCTGCCCTTGCCGTCGACAATTTCGACCTCGGTGTCGAATCCGATGACGGGTGCGATGATGTCGTGAAATCTGGTTTGTAGATCTGCCATTTTCTTCTCCTGTAGTTGGTGGCGAACGAGCGAAATACAGGTCCGTGCCTAGGGGGCAGCGAAGAGATGACTTCGATCGGAACGAGGAGCCGAGAGCATCGTTCGATGTTACCCCCAGATCGACCAGTGGAAAACTGAAGGCTGAAGGCTGAAGGCTGAAAGCTGTCGTTCACACTTCTGTGACGATTGGTCGTCAGGTTTCGGCCTTGGGGTGTGGTCCTTGGAGGAGGGAATCCAAACCGGGCTCTCGCTACGAGCTGAAAGCTGACAGCTGAATTTAGGTTCCTGTGAACCTGGGGTCGCGTTTCTCGATGAATGCGATGATCGATTCTCGGAAGTCGTTCGACGCGATGAAGCTTGAGTTCCACAAGGCGACATAGTCGAGCGCCTCCTCAACGGATCGTCCCTCACCAGCTCGAAGGACGGCCTTTGAACCCTGGACGGCGAGCGGCGAGTTCGCGGCAATCAACCGTGCGAGTTCGTGTGCCGCCTCTTGCACCGTCATGGCGTCGGGCAGCACGCGTGACACCAGTCCGAGTTCGAGGGCTTCATCGGCGTCGAAGTCGCGCCCTGAGTACACGAGATCGGCAACGGCACCGGGGTTGATGATCTTCGGGAGCCTCTGGACCGTGCCCACATCGGCGACCATCCCGATCCGGGTCTCTCTGACCGAGAACACCGAATCGGCTGCTGCGAATCGGATGTCGCAGGCCGTGATGAGATCGATGCCAGCACCAAGGCAGTAGCCGTGGACGGCGGCGATGACCGGTTTCGGATTGTTTGCGATCGACGTGAAGGTGGTCTGGAGGGTCTTGACCCTTTGGTACATGGCCATTCTGGATGCAACGTCGGATTCTTCGTCGTCCATGAGTTCGGGCCCGAACGCCTTGAGGTCGATGCCGACGGTGAATGCGGGTCCCTTCGCAGCGATCACGATCACCCGGACCGCTTTGGCGGCGCCAAGCGTGTCCATGACGTTGGGGAGATCCGTCCAGAGCTCATGGGCGAAGGCGTTGTTGTATTCGGCGCGGTCGAGCCACACGGTTGCGACGTGGCTGTCGACCTCGACATCCAGAACGCTTGATGGGGGGACTTCGACGTCGCTCATGTCAACGACGATAGGGGTTTTCGGAGACGCTTGACGCCGTGATCTCGCCGTGCGACGCCCCGCAGTCACGCTCGCGCGCCTCTGTCGTGTCGTGGGGGTGGAACCGAATCGGTGGTCGGTCGCGTCATAGATACAAGCTGGCTTCAGCTTGCGAATAAGGGAGACGCACATGAAGACCACGAAACCCAACAAGCGGGGAGCATCGAGGCTCGTGCTCCTGACCGTGATCGGATCCATGTTGATTGCGGCCTGCTCAAGCAGCGCTGACAGCCTGGTCGAATCATTCACCGCTACGACGGCCGCCGCCGGAGCCGTTGACAATGCCGTGCATCCGTACGGCGACGGCGACATGCTCGAGGCGCCAGCTTCGGTGTACGCCACAGACGGCGTCGATGCCGAGACCGCTTCTGCCATCCGGGACGGAATGGCCGTGTTCCAGACGCCGTATGTGTCCCAGATCGACGCCAAGGTCATACGAGACGGCAGGATCGACGTTCGGATCGATGAGGGTTCATTCGACTCGAAGGGTGCACAACTCAGGGCGATTGCTGCGGAACTCGGTGGCTACATCTCGTCAGGTGAGACCCAGATCGAGGAGTACGACGAGAATCGGTACGCCGTGGGTTGGTTCACCATGAAGGTTCCGAGCGACCGCTTCGAGGACGCCGTCGGGCGCGTCGAGGCTCTCGGCGTGAGGGTCTCCTCGTCCCTGTCGAGCCAGGATGTGACAGCCGAGTACGTCGATCTCGAAGGCAGGCTCGACTACTGGGAACAGCAGGAAGCGTTCTATTCGAAGCTTCTTGCACAAGCCACAACGATCGACGATCTTGTGAAGCTTCAGGTCCGGATGCAGGACGTGCTCCTGAACATCGAACAGATCGAAGGGCAGCTTCGGTACCTCGACGGTCGCACAGCCTTCGCAACGCTCACGGTCGGCCTCACGGAAGTACCCGATGAGATCGCACCGGTGGTCGTCGACGACCCGGCACCGGGACCGATTGCTGAAGCGTTCGATCAGGCGGGCGAGGTGCTGCTCGCAACGGTTGCATTCCTCATCGTTGCCAGTGCCGTTGCCCTGCCACTCGCCATGCTCGTGCTGATCGCATGGCTCGTTTTCAGACTGCTTGCACCCAAGAAGAGGGAACAACCCGTCACCGAGGTCTGACCGCACAGACCGACCCAGCGCGTACCGGGGGACACGTTTGAGAGAGACGTGTCCCCCGCTTCGCGCTTCGGCAACCATTGGTGTGAATCAACGGTGGCACACCTCGTTCGAGGACCAGCGCTCGATCCCTACGTGCCTTCGATGCGCAGGGTGCGGACGATGTCGAGGACGTCCGACACACGCGACTCGCTGACATCCGCTCCCAGCACGCCCAGCAGTTGAAACCCCCTATCCGCTGCCTCGAACTCCAGAGAGAAGACTCTGATCCGATGAGCGTCCGCCCGGTTCAGGCACGCGCTCAGCTCGTCCACGTTCGAATGCGTGCCGATGTCAAGATCGCCGACCGTGATGGGGGAGAGATCACCGACGCGATACGCAGTGTCTTCTGTGAGCACGACAAGGATGTCCGAAGAACCCAGGTCTTCGAGGGCATCGGTCGGCAGGTGTGCGCAGTCGTGTGCGCCGGGGCGAAGTTCGTACGTGCCAAAAGCCATCACCTGTGGGGGGCGCGACACGTTCGGTGTGAGCGACTCGGTGGTCGTGAACCACCCTGCCGGAACATCGAGTGTCATGCCACGGTTTGCCACCCGGCCGCCGGCAAAATCGGACACCTCCTCTGAAGGAAGAACTGCGAGTGAACTCCCTGTGACAACGTGATCAGGTCCTACACCGCCGATTCCGAACACATACTCGCCCTCGCCGGCGACTGCTATTGGGTTCAGGGTTTCGCCCAATTCGAACGACATCGCAAAATCGCCCATGTCGTTGACGTACGTAGCTAGCAGTCGGCCAACCGTGCGGTGGGGCTCTCGTTTGATCAGGTATATAGCTGTCGTCGAGCCGGCGTACTCGTCAAACCCGTGACCCTCGAGGTCGATGGTATCTCCCAAGCGCGCTGACGAAGGCGAGACGACCACACGCCGATCCGTCACGATGGCTTGTTGTGTGACCGTGGGGCCGCCCCCCGGGGACTCGCTCGGATCGGTGCCGGGTCCTCTCGTGGTTACCCACCACGTTGGAACGACGACCGCGGCCACAGCAGCCATGGCGACGGCCAACAACCAACGCCGAGGTGCTTGATGAGGCTTTGAGGCGGAGCCCTCTCCGCCTTCAAACTCCTCGAGAACGCGCAAGAAGAGCTCGTGCGATGCGGACGTCCGAAACCATTGAGCAGCGTCCTCTGGTCCGATCGGATCGAGCTGGTGCAGCACGTCAAGTTCGTCGTTCATCCCACTTCTCCATCTCGTCCACAGGTTCAAGACCGACTCGCAGCAAATCCGCGCGCAGCCGCTTCCGCGCCCTCGCAAGACGCATCCGGTATGCCGAGGGCGAAATGCCGAGAGCGAATGCTGCTTCATCCGGTGTGAGACCCTCCCATGCGCATAGAAGCAACGTTTCCCGATCGCTTTCGCTCAATCCAGCAAGAACGTCCAGTCCAAGGCGACGGTCGGGGGAAACAGGAGCGTCGGCTTCACGGTGTGCGACCACATCGCTGACCCTCCTGGAAAGGCGGCGCCGGCGGAACGACGACCGGTAGCTGCTACCCACCACACGCCGCGCGATGCCATACAGCCAGGCCAACTCATGGTCGGGGTGCTCCTCCCTCCGCCTCCATGCGACGACGAACGTGTCAGCGACAACATCCTCGGCATCGGACACGTTCGTTCGCCTTGCTGCATACGCGTACACGTTGGACGCGTAGCTACGCCACAACCGAGCGAACCACTCGGAGTCAGCCGGTGCCTGATGCGCACCACCGCTCTTTCGACCCATACGCACATAGTGACCACTACACCTGCGTCTGCAACACCAAACTCAA
>CAZDIQ010000165.1:0-4417 GCA_964505525.1 uncultured Acidimicrobiaceae bacterium
ACCGACCTCGCAGCACACATCCAGACCGCTGCCCGGGAACTAGGGGCGACTGCGGATACGAGGTTGCCACGGTTTGCTCAGCTCTTCCTCGACGCCGCCGATATCGCCGCGGTCCGTGCCTTCTGGACCGCCGCACTCGGATACATCCACGACCAGCGTGCCGGGGTGACCGACATCGTCGACCCGCGGCGACTCAACCCGGTCGTCGTGTTCCAGGAGATCGACACCTCGGAGACGGAGCGGCGCAAGCAGCGCAACCGCATCCACTTCGAGCTGGCCGTTCCGTCCGACGCGACCCAGACCCGCCTGGCAACGGCCGTCGCAGCCGGCGGCCAGCTCCTTGAAGAGTCGGAGGATCGCTGGCGTATCGCCGACCCGGAAGGCAACGAACTGGTGATCCTCAGCGCGTCGTAACGGTCGTGGCAGCGCCGCGCAAGAGACAGCGGACACGATCAGTCGAAATCCCGACGTCTCCGGGTTGCCAACCAGGTGAGAGATCCGATCGCCAACAGGGCAACGCCGCCGATGACTGCGACGAGCGGCAGCGTCGCGGCGAGGAGCAGGCACATGGCCAAACCCAGTCCTGCCAACCAGCGCGGCCATCGCCGCTCCGTGCCCGACAGGCGCCATGCGGAGGCGTTGGCGAGCGCGTAGTAGCTCAGAATTGCGAAGGAGCTGAATCCGATGGCGCCTCGGAGGTCAGCCACAAGTACGACAGCACATACCACCACCCCGATGCCGATCTCCGCTCGGTGAGGTGTCCGGTGGACCGGGTGGACCGCGTCAAGGAACCGAGGTAACTCGTGTCGTCTGGCCATGGCGAGGGCGGTCCGGCTGACCCCTGCGAGCAGCGAGAGCAGAACGCCAGCCGCGGCGATCGCCGCACCGACCTGCACGACCGGTGCGAGGGCATGCCAGCGGCCTGACTCCACCGCAGCTGACAGTGGTGCGGCAGACGTCGCGAGCGTGTCCGCCCCGACGGCCATCAACGCGCAGGTCAGTACAACAGCGTACAAAGCGACCACGATGCCAAGGGCGAGGGGGATGGCTCTCGGGATGGTCGTCTTGGGGTTCTGGACCTCCTCGCCAAGCGTTGCCAAACGGGCGTACCCGGCGAACGCGAAGAACAGCAGTCCGGCCGACTGGAAGATGCCAAGCAGCCCTCGCGGCGCCTCGCCGGTCAGGTTGTTGACGTCGGCTCCGCCCCCGGTCAGCGACGCCAGCACGACCACGGTCAGCGTGGCGGCGATGAGGGCGACGATGACGCGGGTGAGGCGGGCCGTCTTTTCCACTCCCATGTAGTTGACGACGGTCATCGCAACCACGGCCCCGACACCCAACGGTCGGGTGAGGTCCTCGGCGATGTAGGAACCGAACGTGAGCGCCATCGCTGCCAGGCTCGCGGTCTTGCCCACCACGAACGCCCAACCGGCGAGGAAGCCCCAGTACGGTCCGAGAAGCTCACGCCCGTAGACATACGTCCCGCCCGCCTCCGGGTAGATCGCCGCCAACTGCGCCGAGGATGTCGCATTGCAGTACGCAACCACCGTGGCCAGTGCCAACCCGACCAGCAGCCACGGACCGGCAGCGGCTGCCGCCGGCCCTGGTGCGGCGAATATCCCTGCGCCCAGCATCGCACCGAGGCCGATCATCACCGCATCGGTCGTTGTCAGACGGCGTGCCAACCGTTCGGAGTGTCCGCTTGCCATCACCACCTCCCCGCCGTAGAACTGTTTGTGGCAGTTGTCCGACGACCAGAACGAATCCGGGACATTGGCGTAATCAGGTGGTCGTTCCTAGGCGCTGCGCCGCAGCCGGAATGTGACGAACAGGCCTACCCCAACGACCAGCATTGCGATGACGGCCAGGACCGGCGCAGTCGGGCCTGCTCCCTTTGGCGGTGGTTCACTACCAAGGCCACCATTCGTCGGCCCGCTTGCTTCCCCGATCGCTACGACAGCGGTGTCATCTGTCGTTGAGGTCACCGTTGCGGTTGTGGCCCCTGATGAGTCGGTTCCGGACTGCTGTTGTGGAACGGTTGTCGTCGGTGCCACGGTTGTGGTGGTCTCGACGGCGTCGTCCGTCGGGGGGTCCATCCCGACATACAGTTGGGAGCCGAAGAGATCCCCGAATCCTGACGTGCATGGATTGTTGCAATGGGTGACCCAGTACTCACCCGGTGCTGTGTCATCAGGGATCGTCACCTCAACGGTCAACTGCATGTTGGATGAATCGATCGGCTCCATGGCGATCTCACCCAGCAGGACATCGGTCTCTGCTCCACCCATGACGGATGTGATAACGGCTATCGACTCTCCGCTGAGATATGCATAGAACGGACCGTCCTTGACCCACCCGAGCTGACCGACGGATACCGGACCCGAAAGCGTCAGGGTCTCGCCCGGCTCGACGCGAACGAAGGTCGGCTCGAGCCACGAGCCACCCGCAAGAGCTGGCGTCGTCGCCGCAAGGGCCATGATCGCGGCGCACAATCCCACCACGACCCGCTTGGAAGTCGTCATTGCTCAATCGTACACCCAGGGAGCCCGCATGGTCGAGAGTCGTCCCAATCGTTCCATCCGCGAGTGCCGAGGCATCCGGGGGACTCGATGACAGGTCGTCAGCGCCAAGCTCTCCTGGCCCACGGCATCTCGGTCAGGAGAGCGCGAGCGGTGTGATCGAAGCGAGGTCGTCACCATGCTGTTCCGACTCCACTTCCAGGTCATGGCGGGCTTGAAGGTTGAGCCAGAACAGGTCGCTGGTGCCAAAGAACCTGGCAAGTCGCAGGGCAGTGTCGGCGGTAATTCTGCGCTTACCGTGGACGATCTCGTTGATCCGGCGCGGCGGGACGTGGATCAAAACCGCCAAGCGGTGCTGGGTGATGCCGAGTGGATTCAGAAACTCCTCCATCAACACCTCGCCCGGGTGCACAGGATCATGGATCTTGGTTGTTTCGCTCATCGTTGTCACTCCGTCGCGTCGCCGTCCCGGTGGAATGAGGGTAGGAAGGAGATTCCCACGAGCAGACCTTCCGGACTCATGAGGCGAGCCGTTGTCTGGCCCCAGGGTTCCTCGTGAGCTTCGACCAGAATCTCCTGCCCCTTGTCTCGGAGTTCGTTGGCTGCGTCCGCGACAGCCCCAGGCGACGACACTTCCAGCTCGATCCACGCCTGTGGCACAGGCCGATCCGCAGGCCACTCATCGGTTCCGAAGGTCGCCTGTGCCGCCTGACTCAGCGGCCACAAAGCGAAGGCTCTCGCGCCATCCAGATCGGAGGCGTGGTAGTAGTCCGGACCCATCTCCTCGAACTCGATACCGATGGTGCGCGACCAGAAGTCGAGCGTGGAACTCGGCTCGGGTGCGATCGGACCAAAGCCTGCAATGAACGCAATCTCCATCGCTTCAGGATATCAACGCATGGTCTCGCTCAAGGCTGACTCGTGCCACCGTCTAGCCCACCGCTACGGATGAATCAACTCCACATGCCGGCCCGACCAACTCGCGAGCCGTTCGAGATCGTCGTGGTCGACCGTGACGATTTCATCTCCATCCTGAGCAAGCAGCACGACCGCGGCATCGATCACATCGGATAGCTCTGCCGCAGCGAGGAGCCGCCCAGCGGCACGTCCGAGCGGCTCATCAAGCGCTCGAACCTCGATCGCAGCGAGTGCCTGAGACAGCCGTGTCTGCCGCGGACCGCCACGCCACACCTGACCGAGAACCCCCGCATGCGTGACAGGAAGCTCACCAGCGAGTTGGGCAGCTTTGAGCCGAACCCACATCGGCCGCTCGTTCCGCTCCAACGCAATCAGCGCACCGCTATCGAGCACGAGGGTCACGCCTGCCTCTCCTTCCCCGAGACAAGTTTCCGCGGCCCTCGGACAACCGTCGCATTCCGTCGGTCGGCGCGTTGTTGCACGGCGATCTCCTCGTCCGTGATCTCACCAAACTCCTCTTCGAAGTCGTCGACGACCGCAGCCAGAAGACGCAGCTTGCGGTCTCGTCGGACCTTTTCCAGGAGGGTGGCGTTGATCCAGCCGCTCACCGATTCTGCCTCGCCGGATGCAACAGCACGTTGCCCTGCAGCGAGCAATTCCGGATCGACCGTCACTGTAAGGCGTATCTTCTTTGGACTCATACCGCAATGGTATCAAGAGTATGATGATGTGCATACTCGCCGTTAGGAACGAGAATGGTTGACAGAGTTGGTTGAGTCTGAAAGGGAGAACGTGAATCGGTCGAGATCGCTCGTGTTGCCGACCCTCGTGGCTTTCACCCTTGTACTTCTTGTCGCTTGCTCACCGGAACGTGAACCCGCGGACGGCACGACTCGACTGGATGGAGGAGCGACGCCGGGACCGGACGCAGATGCCGAGTCGGGAGAACTCATTCATGCGTGGGTTCTACTTCAAGATGA
>CAZDIQ010000166.1:0-4393 GCA_964505525.1 uncultured Acidimicrobiaceae bacterium
TGCTGAAGCGGTCCATCAACCCTTCGGGAGCGAACAGCACGATGGCG
The DNA here is from genome assembly GCA_964505525.1 of uncultured Acidimicrobiaceae bacterium. Taxonomy (GTDB): domain Bacteria; phylum Actinomycetota; class Acidimicrobiia; order Spongiisociales; family UBA5794; genus UBA5794. The sequence goes on from CAZDIQ010000166.1 coordinate 48, forward strand.
ATCAGGATGGCCCCGAGGATGATGAGACTCCAGCCTTCGAAGCCGGTACCGGAGAGACGGTTCTGGAGGGTGTGGATGTAGAGGGCGCCGATCATCGGTCCCGCCCAGTGACGGCGACCTCCCAAGACGGCCATCACGATCACGAACAACGGCACCCGGAGACTGAACGTCCCTTCGGGGCTGACATGGCCGAGGTTGATGGCGAACACAGCACCGGATAGTCCGCCGATGAACCCGGTGGCAGCGATGGCGATCATCTTGTGTTTGAAGGTCGGCACCCCCAGTCCTTCTGCGACCTGTTCGTCGTCGTGAATGGCGAACAGTGCCCATCCGTACCGCGTCCGATACATCCAATAGGCGACCGAGAGAGCAAGCAAGGCGACGAGGACGGAGAGGATCAGGTAGAAGTGCTGGAAGGGACCGAGGAAGTCCGGGTAGTCGGGCACGGGGACGGTGACCCCCTGCCCGCCATCGATGGATCTCGACAGCCGGACAATTGCCGCAAGGATGAATGGGACGGCCAGCGTGAGCAGGGCGAAGATCTCGCCCCGCAGCGAACGTAGTCGGAAGGCGATCATCCCCAGGAACAACGCCAGGAGCATGGCCAGGAAACCGCCGGCGAGGATGGAGACACCCCAGTTGACATCGTTGCGGGCGAACAGGAAAGACAATGAGTAGACACCGACCCCGAAGAAGGCGCCCTGACCGAAGCTGAAGTACCCGGAGTATCCGGACAGGATGTTCCAGCTGGTTGCTTGTGCCGTCCAGAACAACACTGCGGAGATGAAGACGAGATAGAAGACCGGGAACCCGACCTCGTCGCGGAGGAAGGGCAGCGCAAGGAGCGTCACTCCCATGGCCGTGAGGACAATCCAGCCGCGGTCTTTCATCTCAGTGACCCGCCTTCCTGCGGAACAACCCCTGCGGTCGGAAGATCAACGCGAGGATGACCATAGAGAACACCACCAGTGGCGCGACGGAAGCGGACCAGGTGTAGGTGACGAGACCGGTCACGGCTCCTACCAGGAGTCCTGCGTAGAGGGTTCCCGAGACATTGCCGATCCCTCCCAGAATCACGATGGCGAACACCCGGCCGATCCACTCGTAGGGAGCGTCGGGAATGAGGTCATGGCCGAGAGCGTGGAGCATCCCGGCGAGGGCCGCGGAGGCGCCGGAGAAGCCGGCGAGCATGACCCCGAGACGACGATGGTCGATACCGAAGGCTCCGGCGATCTGTCGGTCCTGGCCGAACGCCTGGAGGGCACGTCCGGCGTAGGTCCTCTCCAGGACGAATCGGGTGGCGATGACGAGGACAGCTCCGGTCGTCGCGGCGAGAAGGGTGGTCACCGGGAAACGGAAGGGTCCGATTGCCACCGACTGGACAAAGTATGGGTTGATGGTGGGAGGGACCCTGCGGAAGTCCGCGGACCAAAAGTTGTGGATGACCTGGATGATGATGAGCAGCAGTCCGTAGCTGATCAGGAGCGAATTCAGCTCGGTGACGTTGAACCGTTCGAAACCCCATTGGATGGCCGCGCTCAGCAGGAAGAGGACGGGAATGGTCACGATGACCGACAGGATGGGGTTGATCTCGGTGGTGATCGAGATCTGATACGTGAGATAGGCCCCCAGGATGACGTATCCGAAGTGGGCCAGGTTGATGATCTTGAGAAAGCCCCACGAGAGCGACACGCCAAGGGCGATGAGAGCGAAGAAGCTGCCGCTGAGGGCTCCGAGGAGTGCGCTTTGTAGCTGGCTCACGTAGATCCGCAAGGGTAGGTCGGGACCGGGGTCGCCTGCCACATGACGGGCGACCCCGGTCTACGACGAGATGGAATGATCAGCCTTCCGGGCCCCTGAGCTCGGCGGCTGCCTTGTCGGCGGGCCAGACCACGACCCAGTCAGCATCCTGGACCTGCTTGAGCAGGTTGTTCGTCGGCCAGAAGTTGTTGTCTTCTGGAGGGAACGACACCTGGCCTGCGAAGGTCAGGTTGGCACCGTTGGATTGCAGCCAGGCGCAGATGTCATCGTGGTCGAGACTGCCCGCACCCTGGACACCCTGGATCAGGATGTCCCATGCGTTCCACGATGCCGCGGCCTGAGTTTCGAACACTGGGTATGGCAACCCTTCAGCCTCAGCCCGGGTCTCGAACTCGGCGATGATCTCCCTTGTATCCGCACTCAATCCAGCGAGGATCGATTCGTTGGGTTCGAACATCGAGACCGAGAGCATGCCAGAAGCAGCATCACCCATCCCCAGGACAGCACCCGGTGCTGGGAACAGACCGAAGGTCAGCCCTGGTTCGTAGTCCAAGCGCAGCAACGCTTCGATCACACCGTTGGGCTCGACACCGAGACCGTTGACCATGATGAAGTCGGGGTCGGCGTCCCGCAGTGACTGGGCGATCGCGTCCCACTCCGTGTTGCCGGGATCGTACGTCAGGTCGGCAACCACCTCATAACCCCTTTGCGGGAACACTTCACGTGCTCCGATGGAGCCTTCGATGGTCGGAACACCGTGGCTGACAAAAGCGGTCGAACCGCTCGAGTTGGTCACCAGCGCAACGGTGCTGATGCCGTCAAGGGTGTCAAAGGCGTCTGCCAGCTGGTTGGGAATGAACACGTTCGGTTCCGGGCCGATCGACCAACCAGGGAACTGGCACGCATATGTCATCGCGGGTGCGAGCACCGATGTGTGCTGGGGCAGGACGAAACCATGTCGTTCTGCCACCGGTTGGGCCTGGAGAATGTAGGGCGTGGCATACGGACCCATGATCAGGTCGACCCCGACTTCTGAGATGAGCTGCTCGTACAGGTCGCCCACGTTGGTTGCCACTGACTGGTCGTCAAGCACGCGGAACTCCACTGGCCGTCCCAGCAGCCCTCCACTCGCATTCAGACGTTCCACAAACAGCTCGCCGGCGATCCTGTGGATGTTTCCGGTACCGGCTATCGGACCGGTCAATGCCAGCGAACCACCGACCACAATCGGATCGCCCGACGGCGCCGGTACCGTCGTCGTGGTGTCACCAGCAACAGTGGTGGTTGTCGTTGTGTCTTGGCCCACGGTCGTCGTGGTGGTGTCACCAGCGACAGTGGTTGTGGCATCTCCCGAAGAACATGCGGCTACCACCAAGACCAGCGCTGCCAGGATGGTGATGAGTTTTCCTCTTATGTCCATTTCTTCCTCCTCCGCAGGTCGACCCTTCACGGGTCTTGCACGATTGGCTCTACAGCCCGTGCCACCTTGAACGAGCTTAACCAATACTGAACACCCGTGCCCGAATTTGTACAGCGAGACTTAACGGGGTCGTTGACCACCCGGAACCCCTGCGGTCATCAGCATGCCCAACCACGAGGGTCGCCGATCGTCCCGAGAAGGAGCCGGTGACCCGCCTTGGCGAGACAGTGGACAGCCATCGGTCAACGGCGAAGGAAGGTTGTTTCGTTCTGGTGCGACTGTGCGGCGTTGGCGGTATCCTCGCCTCTGCGCTGGGATGCCCGAGTGGCCAAAGGGAGCAGACTGTAAATCTGCCGGCAACGCCTACGGAGGTTCAAATCCTTCTCCCAGCACGAAGACAGCTCACAGCTTTCAGCTTTCAGCTATCAGCTTTCAGCCGGAGTCGAGGGCCGAGCTGAAGCTGGAGGCTCAACTGAATGTGGGTACGCACGGAGAGACAACCGAATGTGGCAGTGGGTTGCCGGCTGAGAGCTGAAGGCTGATAGCTCACGAAGTGCCTCCTTAGCTCAGTGGCAGAGCACCTCCATGGTAAGGAGGGGGTCCCGGGTTCAAATCCCGGAGGAGGCTCGGAGATCAGACACAAGATTCACGATCGAGCCAGCAAGTCCACAGTCCACAGACCACAGACAGAGGACAGAGGACAGATGACAGAGGACAGAGGACAGAGGACAGACGGGCCGGTCGGGAGCGAGCGAAGCGAGCGTCTCGGTACTTATCGGGATTCAGGTTTCGGATGGTTCACAGCTCAAGAGTCAAGAGCTGAATGCTGCCGGACCATCATCCAGCATCGATGATCCATAATCCCCATGATGGAGGATGGATCATGGATTGCAGATGGCTCCTCGCGTTTGCTGACGTCTTCTGTGGTACCCGCATATACTCTCTGCGTCTCGGCGAGTGTCGCGACATGTCGGGCGCGCGTCCGGCACAGGGCGGCGTAGCTCAGTCGGTAAGAGCGCTCGACTCATAATCGAGAGGTCGGCAGTTCAAGTCTGCCCGCCGCTACGCACCGAATACGGTCAACACATATCCGGTTCTGGAGGAATCGTCATGGGTAAAGAGAAGTTTGAGCGGTCGAAGCCGCATGTGAATATTGGGACGATGG
>CAZDIQ010000167.1:0-4376 GCA_964505525.1 uncultured Acidimicrobiaceae bacterium
ATCCTTCGAGATGGCGGTCGAGACATCCGTGGTGGCAGGAATCGCCGTCGGTGCGACCCCTCTGGGCGGTTCGTATCCCCAGAAGTAGGCGGCGATGCTCCCGAATTCGTCGGCAAGGTCGATCGCCCGACCGGCGTTGTTGATCGTCGCTTCGATTTTGCCGCGGTGTCGGACGATGCCGGCATCGCCGAGCAGCCGCTCGACATCCTTGTCGGTGAACCCGGCGACGATCTCACGGTCGAATCCCGCGAAGGCGGACCTGAAGTTCTCACGTTTGCGCAGGATCGTGAGCCAACTCAGACCCGCTTGGAATCCCTCGAGACAGACCTTCTCGAACAACCTCGTGTCGCTGCCCTGGGGGAAACCCCATTCAGTGTCGTGATACAACTCGTAGTCGGCGTCCCCCACACCCCACCAACAGCGCGCATCGCCATCTGTCCCCGGTCGGATGTCAGGCATCCCGGTCCGTTGCTCGGGCCGCCTCCGCCGCAGATGACTGGGCAGCCTTGGAGTAGTCGAGGATCACCCGCATGACGGCATCCATGTACTCGGGGTCGAGACCTGCCGCGACGGCGTCAGCCCTGACCTCATCGATGAGCTCTTGTTCACGCTCGGGTGAGTGCATGGGTTCACCGCGCGAATCCTTGATGAGCCCGATCTCCACCGAGTTCCTCAGGCGACGGGCGACCAGCTTGAGCAGCTCGCGATCGATCCGATCGATCTCGTCACGCAACGACGGAATCCCGAGTGCCTCCATCAGGGCTGCGAAACCATCGGCATCGAGATGTCCGCCGGCGCGGAATTGGGCGCGGTCGGGTTCCGGATGCACAGCAACCATCAGGCCGTCCGCACCGGCGATCCGTGCCGCGAGTGCCAAAGGTCGGATCAGTTCAAGGGACCCGACGATCGGCGCAGGGTTCACCAGCACAGGATGATCTGCCAGGTGTTGCACGACGGCCACGGCGGAAATATCCAAGGTTCCCGATGTCCTCGGGTCGTGGCCCTGTGAGCCTCGTTCGCACAGGATGACATCACCTCCGGCCCCGGCCACGGCGGCTGCCGCAGCGAGCCATTCGTCGATCGTCGCCTCCGCACCACGGTGGACGATGACCGGCTTGGCCACCTCCCCGACTGCTCGCAGGAGGGTGTCGTCCGCCATGCGCGAAGGACCGATTTCGAGGATGTCGACGTGGGCTGCCGCCGTGGTTGCCTCGTGTTCGTCGAACACGAAGGTCGAACTCGCGATGCCGGCGCTCGTCGCGGCGTGCTCGAGCAGGAGAACACCCTCAAGACCGAGTGGTGCGAAATCGCCTGCCACATCGGGCGGCAAGAACGTGGCCGACCGGATGACAAGACCACCGGACTCACTGATCGAGGAAGCCGCAGCGACGATCTGCTCGCGGGACTCCACCGCCCCCGGACCTGCGAGTACGGGAAACGATCCGTCGCCGAACCGCATGTCGGCGGCCGGGACGATCCGCGTCCCGAGGTCGGGTTTGCGGGTGCTCTTGAGCTGCTGGTCTGGTGCTTCCACAAGGTCCTCGGGTCGGACGGCGATACTACCCGTCGAGAAGCTTGCGGCTCGCCGTGGCCAATAGGGGTGCGATCGGTTCGAAGGACGCAAAGCGCTCATCGGATGTCTGACCCGCGACATACCTGGCGTAGATCTGTTCGATGATGACCGCGATCCTGAACAGGGCAAGGGCTTCGTAATAAGCGATATCGCTGACATCGAGGCCGGTCCGCTCGCCATAGCGGACACGTACATGCGCCTTCGGGAACACCTCACCGATCGCGACACCCCGGGATCCGAACACGAGGTAGGTCGGGTCGTCTCGCTGTGCCCAGTACGCGAGCAGCGTCCCGAGATCGACGAGCGGATCCCCGCGAGTGGTCATGTCCCAGTCGAATACAGCGACGAGCGATCCGTCGTCACCGATCATGGTGTTGTCAAGCTTGTAGTCGTTGTGCAGGATTGCAACCCGCTGCGGTGTGGGGATCGCCTGCCGCAGCAGGTCCGACGCCACTTCCATGTCGGGGACCACACGGGTGGCCGCTGCGGCCCAACGCCTCGTCCAGCCTTCGATCTGTCGGGAGACGAAACCGTCGGGGTGGCCAAGGTCATCAAGACCGGCATCGGCAGGGTCGACAAGGTGAAGGTCGGCGAGTCCGTCGATCAACGACTCGGCAACGAGTCGTTGCTTGTCAGGATCGGCCAACGAATCGGGCCATCGCGACCGTACGACGGATCCCTTTCGCCGCTCCATCACGACAAACGGTTTGCCCATGACCGACGGGTCCTCGCACAGGTGATATGCCCTCGGTGCAAGCGAATACGTACGCCAGATGTTCGAAAGGACCCGGTATTCACGCGCCATGTCGTGGGCACCTTCAGCAACCTCACCGAGCGGTGCTCGGCGCAGGACATATTCGGTCCCGTCTGGTGCAACGGCGCGATACGTCAGGTTGGCCGCACCACCGGGAAACTGGTCGAACACGATGTCGCCCGACCCGAACCGATCAGCGAGTGCGGTCCGCAGGTATTCAGCAACGGCACGTTCATCGAACCGCTCCTCCGGTCTGATGGGTGCGGTATCGGCCACGGTCAAGCTGCCCACCCGAATCCCACAACCGCAATCGCGATGGAGACGGTCACTGCGAGTTCGGCGCCATGGCGGACCACACCTATCCCGCGAGCTCGCATGCCCGGCCTTGTCTCCACGAACAAGACGCCCACCATTCCCACGGCCACGAGGAGCCCGGCGATGACGAACCACAGGACGTCAGAACCGACGGGGGTCGTGTGTGCGAATCGATCGACCATCATGGCGAGGAAGACCCCGGACAGGAACAGATTGCTGAACAGGAAGTACTTCATCGCTCGCGACCTGTCCGATCGCAAGCGACCGGCAAGCACGACGAACAGCACGGACAGAACCACCGCGGTGGCCGCATAGATCCACCCGAGATGCGCAACCGGGACGAGGAGCACCGTCACTCCCGAGGCAACGATGGAGTACCAGAAGATGTTGGCCAGAGTCGGGCCTTCGCCGACGACGACAGGCAGCATCGGGACCGACGCCGCGCGGTAGTCCTCCTCGTACTTGAGCGACAACGCCCAGAAGTGAGGGGGTGTCCAGAAGTAGATGATGGCGAACATCACCCATGGCGCCATCGCGAGTTCGCCTGCATAAGCCGCCCATCCGATCAGCGCGGGGACAGCACCGGCGGCCCCACCGATCACGATGTTCTGTGTCGTCGAGCGCTTGAGGAGCATCGTGTAGGCAAGGACATAGCCGACGAACGCGACCCCGGACAGGATCCCAGCGAGAAGGTTCGCCCCGATGGCGAGCACGAGGAACCCCGCAACACCGAGCAGAATCCCGAAGGTCGTGGCGTTCGCCACCTTGACCCTGTCAGTCGGAAGAGGTCTGCTGACCGTTCGTTTCATCAGACGGTCGATGTCGGCGTCGTAGACCTGATTGATCACATTGGCGCCGCCCGCAGACAGCGCCCCACCGACAAGCGCAACGACGATCAGTCGAAGACCCGGCCACCCGTCGGCTGCAACGACCATTGCCGGGATCGTGGTCACGAGAAGCAGTTCGATGATCCGAGGTTTCGTCAGTTCGAGATACGTCGCGAGGACGGAGCGATCGGACTTGTCGGTGTCCATCACGTCGACCCCACCGCTTCGACCCTCGTGGTGTCCTTCTCCAGCACGGATGCACCGAACAGGACGAACACGATCCACAGGGCATCGGCAACCATCAGATGCGTCACCTGCATGAACAGCGGTGTCAGCAGGAAGATGTTCGCGATCCCGATGAACAATTGGGAGAAGACGATCAACGTCACCGCCAACGACAGGCGCTTGGACCGCTCCGAGGCATTGAGACCGAGCCGCATCGCGATCCAGGCCACGAAGATCCCTCCGACGACCGCGATGGCGGGATGGATCACCCTCAGACGCAACAGCATGGGCGCAGTCGGCCCGAACTTGTCCGCGATACCGGTCGTGACCGAGTCTGCAGGAAACACCGCATCACCGATCGCATTGACGGCCCCCGTTGCCCCGAGAACCAGGATCGTCAGCGCGCCCACGATCAACCAGCGCTTGGTGTCCCTCGAGGCGTCCGGGTCGGGGGGAGGGTGTCCCGAACCCCACCATGCCGTGAGCGACAGGGCACCGAGCAGGAGGAAGGTGTTGGTGAGGTGCAGCGCAACGGCGACCATCCGCCCGCCGGAGATGTCATCGTCGACCCAGCCGAACAGCACGAGCGCCGCACCGAGGAGCGCCTCGATGACGAGGAGGACCGCGGCAATGAATGCCGTCCGGCGCACGATGTGACCCTTGGCGAAAACCCAAAGAGCAA
>CAZDIQ010000168.1:0-4259 GCA_964505525.1 uncultured Acidimicrobiaceae bacterium
ACTTCGAAGAACGCATTTGTCAGCATCCACGACGGCGGCGCCGCAGGTGGTGGACAAACGATAGGTTTCGTCGACCCATCCCAGGGTCTGTGGTACCTGTACGACAGCTCGGGCAAGCTGCAGCAATGGTTCTTCTATGGCAATCCGGGGGACTACCCGTTCATGGGTGACTGGGATGGTGACGGTATCGAGACACCCGGTCTGTTCCGGCAGTCCGATGGGTACGTCTATCTGCGCAATTCGAACACATCGGGTGTTGCAGACATCAAGTTCTTCTTCGGCAATCCTGGCGATGTCCCCCTCGCGGGTGACTTCGATGGCGACGGCTACGACACGGTTTCGCTCTACCGACCATCGAACCAGACGTTCTACATCACCAACAAGCTCGGGTCCAACGACGGCGGGCTCGGTCCCGCGCAGATCGCCTACGTTTTCGGCAATCCAGGCGACAAGCCATTCGTGGGGGACTTCGATGGGAACGGGACCGAGACGGTCGGTCTGCACCGAGAGTCGACGGGTCTCGTGTACTACCGCAACACCCACTCCGCAGGCAACGCCCACAACCAGTACATCTTCGGGAATCCGGGCGATCGGCTTGTTGCCGGCGATTGGAACGGCAGCGGCAGATTCACACCTGCGCTGTATCGACCGCAGAGTCGCACCATGTACTTCAAGTTCACCAACAGTGCGGGGAATGCCGACTATCAGTGGATCGGGGGCCAGTCGTCGTGGATCCCTGTGAGCGGGGCGACCGGCTTCTGACGGACGACACGCACGAGAGCGGGGGACAAGCCATGTCGGGATTCGTGACGACAAGTTGGGACGACGGTGGGACGCTCGACCTGCGGTTGGCCGAGATGCTGAACGAGCATGGGATCGCAGGCACCCTCTACTGGACGTTGGAGGCCGAGCAGTTCCCCATGGCGACCGCGCGCGAGATCCGCCAGATACTCGATCTCGGGGTCGAAATCGGATCGCACACCGTGACGCATCCCGACCTGACGGGGATTGATCGCGAGACGCTGGATCGGGAGCTCTCGGAGAGCAAGGTCCGCCTGGAGCAGATCGTCGGTCGCGAGGTTTCCTCGTTCTGTTACCCGTTCGGACGGTTCAACAAGACAGCATGTGATGCTGTAGAGCGCGCGGGCTACCGGTTGGGACGCACGACCGTCGGGTTCCGCAACCAGATCGGATCCGACCCGTTCCGGATTCCCGTCACGATCCAGGTGTACCCGCACGGTTCGAGGGTCCACACGACGCATGCGCTCAAGGAATTCAACTTCTCGGGTTTGGCCAGGTGGGTGTCGAGATACGGTCGCAAGACGGATCTCCATGACCTCGTCGAAGGCGCCATGGGAGACGTGGCGGCCAACGGTGGCGTGCTGCATCTGTGGGGTCACAGCTGGGAACTCGAGCGCTACGCCCTGTGGGATACATTGGATCAGCTCCTGGCGATCGTCGCAAGCGACGCGTCGGTGAACCACGTGACCAATGGCGAACTGCTCGCTGCGGGTCAGAGCTAGGCGTACCCTTGGCCAGGAAGATCCGGCGGCGACCCGCCTAAGGTTCTCCGATGCCGAAAACCCTGATAGCCGCCGCATCGGTCGCCGCTGCCGATGCGGGTGCGGAAGTCGCAGACAACGGGGGCAACGCCGTCGATGCCGCGATCGCCGCCGTTGTCGCATCGATGACGTCGGAACTCGGCATCGTGTCACCCGGCGGGGGAGCCTTCGTGAACATCTGGCCCGCTTCGGGACACCCCGTGGTCATCGATGCGTATGCGGAGATGCCCGGGCGTGGACGCAACGGTGAGTTCGCATCGACGACCGAACGGGTCTCGATGCAGTACGGCGGTGGCATGGAGACCATCGTCGGATGGGGGAGTGTCGCGACACCGGGTGCGTTCGCCGGTTTCGATCTTGCGCACCGTTCATACGGTGCAGCACCATGGGCCACGTTGTTCGAGCCATCCATTGGCTTGGCCAACGATGGCTTTGCGGTGTCGTCCGCAAGTGCCCACTACCTCGGCTACTCCCACGACCTCGTGTACGGATGGGATGAAGAGACCTACGTGACGCACCACAGATCGGACGGATCCGCCGTCGAAGAGGGCGACATCGTCGTGAACCCGGCGCTCGCATCGACATTGGGTGCCTTGGCTGCCGAGGGTGCGGATCTGCTGTACCGCGGTGAGCTCGGTCGAAGCCTCGTCGCCGTGTGCGAGGAGCGCGGGGGATTGATCTCGCTCGCGGACTTGGAGGCGTACGAGGCGGTCGTCCGGCCGCCATCGAGAATCTCCATGCACGGCTGGGATGTCGCAACCAACGCACCCCCGGCGGTCGGTGGTATCACGCTTTCAGCACTCCTGACCCTGCTCGAACGGCTTGGTCTGTCCGGCTGGTCGGCGGATGTTGTCGCGGCCATGGCGCGAGCCCAAGCCGCCGTGTTCTCGTTCCGACGGTCCGAACTCGACGGTGATCGGGACCGGATGGGTGCCGCCGACGATCTTGCGCAGATGGCGAGTCGGGGCGATCTCATGGCGATGCACGGGTCGCCGTCGACCGTCCATGTCTCGGCTGTTGACGAGACGGGTTTGGCGTGCTCCATCACGTCTTCCGCCGGGTACGGCTCGGGGGCCACCATCCCTGGTACGGGTTTCGGGTTGAACAATTCGCTCGGCGAGGTCGAGTTGATTTCGGAGGGTCTTCACGCCCTGACACCCGGCACCCGGATGCTGTCGAACATGGCGCCGACGATCGCACGGAAACCCGATGGGCGCACCGTGGCCATCGGTTCCCCGGGAGCTGACCGGATCACGTCGGCGATCGCGTCGGTGTTGTACAACCACCTCGTGTGCGGGATGCCGATCGACGATGCCATCGTTGCTCCTCGTATCCACGCCGAGATGTTCAACGGGGTACCGACCCTCGCTGTCGAGGAAGGCGTCGATGCCTCCGAGGTGGTCGATCTTGCGGTTCGGACGCTCCCTTCGAACTCGATGTACTTTGGAGGCGTTCAGGTCGCTCTGGTCGACGCCGACGGGCGCTTGACCGGTGCTGCCGACCCGCGTCGATCCGGTGCGGTGAGTGTTGGGGGTTGATGTGCCAGAGTCAGAGCCGACGAGCATCGATCTGCTGAGGGCCGTCCTCGACCCGATCCGCCTGGCTGTGCTCGGTGGATCTGTCGGGTCACCCGTGTCGATACCGGCGATTGCCGATGCGACCGGTGCGAGTCGCCGCGATGTTGCCAGGGCCATCGGTTCGTTGCGGAGTGCGGGTCTGCTCGACGCGGACGGGCGGCTCCGACCGGAGGCGCTGAGAATGATCGCCATGGACCTGCCTCCCGAGCGCGTCGCTCCCGAGATCCTGGGCGATGCGTGGACTCCTGAGGAAGTGGAGGTGTTGGGTCGGTTCTTCGACGGTGACCGGCTGGTTTCGATCCCGACGAACATCTCCAAACGCAGGCTGGTGCTCGACCGGATCGCCCAGAACTTCGAACCTGGGGTCCGGTACCACGAGCGGGATGTGAACTTCACCATCCAGCTCATCTACGCCGACTACGCGGCCATCCGGCGGTATCTCGTGGACGAGGGCTTCATGGATCGCGCCGACGGGAGCTATTGGCGCACCGGTGGCCGCCACGAGACCAAGCCGACGACGGAACCGCCTCGCCCGGTCGCAACAACGCTCGACACGTCAAGGAGCGATGTGGTGCTCAGGGCATACAGTCACACCATTGCTTCCGGCCTGGTCGCTGCTGCCAACCACCCGGCGATCAACAGGTACATGTCCGACCGGTTCCCGTACCCCTACACGCCCGAGGATGCGCGGGACTGGATAGCCATGACCCTCGAGGAACCCAATCCGCTCAACTACGCGGTGTTTCTCGGTGAGGAACTCGTCGGTGGTGTCGGTGCCGTCGACCTCGGACTCGAACGCACAGGGACGTTCGAGATCGGGTGGTGGCTCACGCCGAGCCACTGGGGCAAGGGAATCACGACCGCCGCTGCGGCATCACTCGTCGACGAACTGTTCACGAACCGTGGTGCGATGGCCCTGTGGGCACCGGTGATGGGTCCCAATGCGGCATCTGCGGCCGTTGCGACCAAGATCGGCATGGTGCTCGAGGGCACCCGCCGGTCCGTCTTCCTCAAGAACGGGGTCCGATACGACCAGCTCGACTTCTCCCTGACGCGGGCGCGGTGGGCTTCGTCGTAGACGTCGGTACGCTCGCGGGGTGAGCACGCAATTCGACACCTC
>CAZDIQ010000169.1:0-4225 GCA_964505525.1 uncultured Acidimicrobiaceae bacterium
TATGTACCCGCCGAACCCAGGGTACGCGAATTGAGCTACCAGGATCCATCATCCAGGATCCAAGCTGAAAGCTAGATCGTCAGTGAGATGACAAGCAGGACCGCCATGAGGACGGTGGACGCCGCGACGATCAGGAAGGTGAGACCTTTGCCGAGCACTTCCTTGTCCGGCTTTGCCTCGATGGCCGCCTTCTTTGCCTTGGCAACGGCATCCATGTGCTTGGCGCGGGCCTTCTCTTCCTTCTTCTCAGCGGCCGACTTCTGAGGGGCTTCCTCGAACTCGGGCTGGAGGGGGACGGTCAGGACTTCGGCGAACTGAGCCGGGGTCTCAGGGGTGAACAGGACGATCTCGCCACCGAGGGTGACGCTGAAAGCGCCTTTGCCCACGGGTTCGATCTCGCATTCGCTGATGTCCCAGGAGCCGAGCTCCTCGTCACCAGCACTGAGTTTGACGTCTTCTGGCGCAGCCTGGAGTACTGCTGCCAATCCTTCGCCTTCTTCGCCCGGCAGGAGCAAGGTACCTGCAAATGCATGAGTCATTGTGTGATCTCCATGTGGTCAGTCTGTGGATATGTCGGAACCCGAGGGGTGAAGATGAAGGGCTTTTTCGGTCCATCCGTCAAAATGGGTCGATGGACCCCCTGGGTCGAACTACCGGAAATCCCGGGATGCGATGGTCGGTGCCGGCCATGGTTCGAGTCTTCGGGCGACCAGATTCGTGACACCGTCGTTGAACTCCAGCGTGCCATCGATGACGACACCGACCGCCTTGCGTGCCACCTCATAGTTCGACTCCCACACCGCGGGAAGGAGAATGACATTCATGATTCCCGTCTCGTCCTCCAGGTTGAAGAATCGGACACCGCGGGCGGTCTCGGGTCGCTGTCGATGCGTCACGATCCCTGCGACCCTGATCGACGTGCGATGCACCCGCAGCGACAGGGCATCCGAAATGCGGAGGATCCCGTCCTCTTCGAGTTGATTCCTCAGGAGAGAGACCGGATGGGTGAGCGATATTCCTGTCGACCACAGATCCGCCTCGATCGTCTCGAGAGCATCCATCTCGGGCAACTGGGGCACAGGGACACCCGTACCGAGGCCAAGACGACCGGGACCGAGCTCGGCCAACCCTCCTGCCATCCACATACCTTCGCGTTTGTCGAGTCCGAAGGTCCCGAACGCCCCCGATGCGCTCAGCGCCTCGTGGCTCGACACGGACAGACCGGTCCTCTGTGCGAAGTCCTCAGGCGTGCTGAAAGGACCACCGGTGAATCTCGCCGCCTCGATGCGCGTGATGTCGGACTCACCGAGGTCACGCACGTATCGCAAGCCGAGTCTGAGGGCGACGGGCGATCTGACAGGATCCTCGATGGCACCCCCTCCGCGTCGCCAAGCCATCCCGAGGTACTCGGCAGTGTCGTGGGGGTCGGCGTCATGATCCTCGATGGTGCAGTCGTGGATCGACACGTTCACGTCGGGTGGAAGCACGATCACCCCGTGGTGGACCGCATCGGCAACCAGGGAGTTGGGTGAGTAGAAACCCATCGGTTGGGCGTTGAGGAGCCCTGCGAAGAACTCCGCCGGCCAGTGGTACTTGAGCCACGATGCGGCATACACGATGTAGGCGAACGACACCGAATGCGACTCGGGGAACCCGAACGAGGCGAATCCCTGCAGCTTCTCCCAGAGTTCGTCGGCGGGTGTACCGACGATTCCTTTGGTCGCCATCCCCTCGTACACCTCGTCCCTGAGCTTCGACATCTCCTCATCGGAACGTTTGTGGGTCATGGCCTGTCGCAGCCGATCGGATTGACCCGGTGTGAAACCGGCACACACACGGGCGAGTTCCATCAGTTGCTCCTGGAATATCGGGACGCCGAGGGTCTTCCTCAGGATCGGCTCCGCTGCGGGATGCATGAAGCTGATGGGCTCCTCACCGTTACGTCTGCGCAGGTATGGATGGACCGACTGCCCCTGGATGGGTCCGGGTCTGATCAGCGCCACCTCGACGGCGAGGTCATAGAAGGTTCTTGGCTTCATCTTGGGCAGCGTCGCCATCTGGGCACGCGATTCGACCTGGAACACCCCGACCGTGTCGGCCCGGGTGAGCATGTCGTACACGATCGGCTCTTGCGGGATCTCGGCGAGATCGATGTCGATGCCGTGGGTGTCAGAAATCAAGTCGACTGACAGGTGCAATGCGTTGAGGGCACCAAGGGCGAGGAGGTCGAACTTGACCAACCCCATGGCGGCGGTGTCGTTCTTGTCCCACTGGAGAACCGACCGATCGGCCATCCTCCCCCACTCGAGCGGTGTCGTCTCCCACAACGGTCGCCTGGCGATCACGATCCCACCCGAGTGGATGCCGAGGTGCCGTGGGAATCCGTCAAGCCGGTAGCACACGTCGTAGATGTGGTCGGCCGTCAAGCCCGCGGGAAGATCGACGATGTCGCGCAACCCCTTCGGGCTTCTCGTGTCGAGATACTTGGTCAGTGCGTTCACCTGGGCCTGGGTCAACCCGAATGCCTTGCCGACGTCCTGCAGAACGGATTTCGCCCGATAGGTGATCACGTTTGCGACCATGGCTGCCCGCTCCCTCCCGTAGCGGCGGTAGCAATACTGGATGACCTCCTCACGCCGTTCTGCCTCGAAGTCGATGTCGATGTCGGGTGGTCGCCCCCGCTCGTGTGAGAGGAAGCGTTCGAACGGGAGACCGAGCCTGATCGGATCGACCCTCGTGACCTTGAGACACCGACAGACCGCCGAGTCCGCACCCGACCCCCGGATCTGGCAGTAGATGTCGCGACTTCTTGCAAACTGGACGATGTCCCACGCAACGAGGAAGTAACCGGCGAATCCGAGATCGCGTATGACGCCGAGCTCGTGTTCGAGTCGCCGTCGTGCACGAGGATCGATCCCGTCCTCGGCACCGGGATACACCTCTCGCGCCCCGTCGTACACGAGCGACTCGAGGTACTCGTCCTCGGTCGTGAACGAACCCGGCATCGAAAAGTCGGGAAGCTCGGGGGACAACAGATCCAGATCGAACGCAAATGCCTCCCCGAGGTCAGCCGCCCTTCGGACGGCTCCCGGGTATCGCGCGAACTTGCGCTCCATCTCATCGGGTGTGCGCAGGTGACGCAGATCGGTTGCGGGTCGGAACCCGTCGGCAATCTCGAGTGAACGCCGTCCACCTATGGCCGCGAGGACCTCACCGAGGTCGGCGTCATGTCGATGCGCATAGTGGACATTGTTGGTTGCCACGGTGGGGAGTCCGAGCCGCATGGCCACATCGGCGAGCAGATCGTTCCTGGCGTCATCGGATGGGAGTCCGTGGTGGGACAGCTCGATGTAGAAGCGGTCGGGGAAGATCTCCATGAGCGCTCTGGCAGCCGTGATGGCACCGGGGAGATCCCCACGTGATGCGGCCCTCGGCACGGCACCCTGCCAACAACCCGACAGTGCGACAAGATTGCCGGTGCGCGATGCTTCATCGAGATCCCGATACGCATACACCGGTGCGTCCTTCTTCCCGCGGAACTGCCCCCTCGTGACGAAACGGCTGATGGCTGCATACCCGAGCGGATCGGGTGCGAGCAGGACCAGATGGTTCGTCTCCGGAAGTTCGGTCGGTTTCGACCCGTGCATCCGACGGATACGTCCACGGCGGGTGAGATCACCCTCCCCTGTGCGCGGGACCTCGATCGATGAGGGTGCAACGAGCTCCCCGATGTCCGCCTCGGTCTCGGGAGACGCATCGGGGGGCATCCCGATCTCGGTGCCATAGACGACCGGCAGACCGATCGCAGACGCATGAGCATGGACCTGTACAGCACCCCGGAACCCATCGTGATCGGTGATCGCCAGCGCCGAGTACCCGAGCGCCGCTGCCTGCTCGACAAGTTCACCCGCCCACGAAGCACCGTCGAGAAACGAGTAGTTCGTATGACAGTGAAGTTCGGCATAGCGCGTCATGGGACAGACCAGCGTAGTCGAACATATGTTCGATTGATACAGGTTTCGGCTTTCAGCTCTCAGCTTTCAGCCGGAAAGCAGATGACAGATGACAGATGACAGACTCGGAGTCTCGGGTCCATACGCTCCCCTTCAGGGTGGACGGGCGAGCTTGCGAGCCACGCGGGCATGCGAGCCTGCTAGTAGCGGGAGAAAGTGAGCTTTCCGCTCTCCGCCTTCCGCTGTGCCAGAGTACTGAATAGCGAATGCCG
>CAZDIQ010000170.1:0-4205 GCA_964505525.1 uncultured Acidimicrobiaceae bacterium
GGGTACATATATGTACTCCCCAGCCCACAGAACGGGATCAGGAGCGCTTTCCGCTTCCGCCTGAATCTCGAATGACGGACGCCTGAGAGCTCAGAGCTGAAGGCTGAAGGCTGACTGTCACATCATCCAGTAGACGAGCCAACCGGCGGCGAGTCCGTAGAGCCCTGCCACCACGTCGTCCATCGTGATACCGACCGCACCTGGCAATCCCTCTGCCTGGGGAACGCCGGGGAGAACCTTGAAGATGTCCCCGAGTCTGGCGACTACGACCGCGACGAGCCACGGCCAGCCTGATAGTCCGATCACGGCGACGAAGGTCCCTGCCATCTCGTCAATGGAGACCCATCCCGGGTCCGCATGATCGTCAGCGAAAGGTCGAGCCGACCAAAGCGACAGGACGAGAAAGAGGGCGAAGACGGCGACATGAAACCACCACGGCTGATTCCAGAGGAAGAAGGCGAGGATCGCGGCCAGCGCCGCCCCGAAGGTCCCGGCACCGTTGTCGGATCCCCATAGGCGCGCTGGAATCAGGCCGACGAAGAACCCGGAAGCGACGAACCGATGCACGGGAAATCACGCTAACGCGTCGCGGCCGAATCTGGAGGCTTACTACCGTGCAAACCGGAAGCGAAAGAAAGGTCGACGATGAGACCCGATCAGTTGGGGGACTATCAGGTCCCCTCGGATGTCCAGTATCACCCCTCAAGCGACACGTTCGTGTTCGTCACGACCCGTTTGGATCTCGACGACGACAAGTACGTACGCCACCTGTGGATCAGTGACGAGGGCCACCTCGCCCGTTTGACCGAAGGTGACATGGACTTTTCACCACGGTGGTCGCCCGATGGATCAACCCTCGCGTTCATCCGGAAGGCAGCCGACGACAAAGCGAAACCCCAACTCGCCCTGCGAGGAAGTGACGGCGTCGTGCGCATCGTGACGGAGCTCGATCTCGGCATCTCGCAACTGGTCTGGTCGCCGGATGGGACGTCCATTGCGGTCGTTGCGGCCGAGTACATAGACGGCATCGAGGACGAAGAAGAGCGCGAACGCCAGCCACGCCGCATCAAGGAACCCGCTTTCCGCTTCGACAACGAGTCCTGGACATACAACGTCCGATCCCACATCTGGATCGTCGACGTCGAGTCAGGCGACGCCAAACAGCTGACATCAGGCGAGCACGCTCAGACGCATCCGGCTTGGTCGAACGACGGCTCGACGATCGCCTTCCTCTCTGTCACCGAGGACAAGCCATGGATGGAATCTCTCGAGACGGTGTACACGATCTCAACCGCTGAGGATTCCGAGCCGACGGCCGTGTCGCGTCGGGGGAACTGGGCGTGGTGTGGTTATGACGCATCGGGTTCGCTCCTGGCGCTCGGGCTGGAAACCGATGTCCCGACGCTCGAACTCCTCCAGTTCCAGCGGCTCGACGGTTCCGGAACCACGGAAACACTCACCTCCACCGATCGGCACATCGTGACTGGTGGTGTCCCCGGTTCTGCGCTCAGTCCGCGGCCCATTGATGGTGCGATCCTCGCCGTTGCCCAGGACCGGGGTGCCGAACGGCTCACGGCGTTCACGTTCTCCGGCGACGAGGAGGTCCTCGTGGGCGGGAAACGCGTCGTGACCGGTTTCGCCAAGAGTCCCACAAGCGACCTCACCGTGATCTCGGTCTCAACCCCGACGTCACCGGGCGAGATCGTTGCCGTAGGCGGCGATGGCAGCGAAACCGCGATCACCACCTTCAACGCCGATTTCATCGCTTCTGCCAACCTGGTCGAACCCGAGGAGTTCACGTTCGACTCTGACGGCCACGAGGTCCACGGATGGGTGTTCCTCCCCGAAGGTGACGAGTCGGTTCCGCTGTTGTTCAACATTCACGGTGGCCCGGCAGCCCAGTACACGTGGGGATTCTTCGACGAATTCCAGGTGTATGTGGGAGCCGGCTACGGAGTCGTGGCGGTGAACCCGCGTGGATCGTCTGGTCGCGGTCAGGAATGGGTGGACACACCGATAGGCGAGTGGGGTAAGGAGGAGCCGGCGGATCAGCTCGACCTCCTGCGTACGCCGGACGCTGCGGCGGCGCAGTTCCCACGCCTTGACCTCGATCGGCTCGGCATCATGGGCGGTTCATATGGCGGGCTCTCGACGGTGATGGTCACGTCGATGGATCAGCGATACAAGTCGGCCGTTGCAGAGCGCGGTGTCTACAACTGGCTGTCGATGGCCGGTACGACGGACATCCCGTTCTTCATCCCGCTCTATCTCGAAGCCGAGATGCCGGGGAATCCGATCGACCTGTGGAATGCGAGCCCGCTTGCTCGAGCCCACAACATCGAGACACCGACGCTCGTACTCCATTCAGAACACGACTTCCGGTGCCCCGTCGAGCAAGGTCAGCAGTTGTTCACGTTGCTTGCGACCAAAGGTGTCGAAACCGAGATGCTCCTCTTTCCTCCGGGCGAGGGACACGAACTGTCCCGTTCCGGCAAACCGAAACACCGCAAAGAGCGTTTCGAAGCAATCCTGGAATGGCATCAGCGTCATCTGCGTAGCAGCTGACGCTGAGATGCAAGACTCAAGATCCAAGATTCAAGACCTAAGTCCACCGTCCACAGTCCACAGTCCACAGTCCACAGCACGCGAACTCAGTTCCGTTTGAGCCGCTCTGGGTCCCTTCACTAGTCGACCCACATGGGGGTTCCAACGACCCCGTGAGTCTGGTACCCGTGCACCATGAACAACTACGCGAATCTGAAGGTGTGGCAGCGGTCGATCGTGCTGTGCCGAGACGTGTACCGTGTCACGAGACACCTACCCGACGACGAGCGTTTTGGTCTGTCGTCGCAGATGCGGCGTTCGGTGGTGTCGATACCCTCGAATGTCGCAGAAGGTGCGGCGTTCGGTACCCCCAAACAGTTTCGACACTTTCTTAGGATGGCTCTGGGGTCGGCGCATGAGCTTGATACGCAGTTCGTCGTGGCAACCGAGATCGGACTATTGCCGTCCAGCTTGGTGGACCCCGTACGTGGCGACCTGAAGGAAATCCGAGCAATGCTCGTCGGACTCCACCGAAAGGTCTGACGCCGACTGTGGACTGTGGACTGTGGACTGTGGACTTGAATCTTGAATCTTGTATCTCAGCTGCTGCGCAGCTGTCGCTAGGTTCGCTTGGCGTGGCAAACTAGGGGGATGGATGCCACGCAATACATCTGGATGGACGGGTCCCACGTTCCTTGGGACGACGCAAAGGTGCACGTGCTCTCACACGGTCTGCACTACGGAACCGGGGCGTTCGAGGGCATCCGTGCCTACGACGGCCCGGAGGGTACGTCCGTATTCCGCCTGACCGATCACATGGACCGCCTCGTGCGGTCGGCAAAGGCACTCGGTATCCCTCTCGAGTACTCGATCGACGAGCTGGTCGAGGTCGCAAAGGAACTCCTGCGGGTCAACGACCTTTCGTCGGGATACATCCGCCCCATCACCTTCTTCGGCACCGGGTCGATGGGTCTCAACCCGGCGGGTGCCGGTGTCCACATGATCATGGCCGCATGGCCCTGGGGCGCGTACCTCGGTGAGGACGGGTTGGAGAACGGCATCCGTGTGGCGGTCTCCTCATGGCGTCGGATCAATCACAACGCATTCATGCCTGACGCCAAAGGCACCGGTGGGTACATCAACTCGGTGCTTGCAAAGTCTGCAGCCATCAAGGGTGGATACGACGAGGCGCTCATGCTCAACGAGGACGGTCTTGTTGCCGAGGGGAGCGGTGAGAACCTGTTCATGGTCCGCAAAGGCGTGGTCCACACCCCCCCGACATCGGCAGGCGCGCTCGACGGGATCACCCGCAACTCCGTGCATCAGCTCCTCGCTGAGGACGGGTACACCGTCAGGGAAACGGCCATTTCCAGAACGGACCTGTACTACGCCGACGAAGTGTTCTTCACCGGTACCGCAGCGGAGGTCACGCCCGTGCGCGAGGTCGATGATCGTGCAGTGGGCGACGGAACGCCGGGACCGGTCACGAGGCGGGCCCAGGAACTGTTCATGGGGACGGTGACAGGGAAGCTCGATCTGCATCCCGAATGGCGTGAATACATCTAGTCGGCATCCTGGGCGATCCCCCGGCCGTGTCGCGCGAGCGGAGCAACCATGAAGATCGTACGCATCGACGCCGAGGCCAATGACATCACCTACGG
>CAZDIQ010000171.1:0-1902 GCA_964505525.1 uncultured Acidimicrobiaceae bacterium
GCTATAGCTCTCGGCGTTGGGCGGTGAGGACGGCGATCCATAGCAGCAGCACGGTGAGGGCCAGGGTGATGAGGGTCGCAGCCGTGTAGTCCGCCGGTGAGGCACCGGAGGGCAGGGCACCGAGGGCACCGGAGAGATGGGTGGGGAGCAACCGGCCGACACCTCGGACCACTCCGAGAATCGGCATTGCGAGCAGGACGACGACGGATGCAAGAACGCTCGACAGTACCGACTTGGTCAATCCCGTCATCGCGGCTACCAGGGCAACGACGAAGCACAGGAAGACGGCGCCCAACGCGGTTCCGAGCACGACATCCTCGGCAGCGACGGGGCCGATGAGCGCCCACGCCTCGTACCAGGCCACGAGAGCGCCGACCACGAACGACGTCACCACGGCAACGGCGGTGACCACCAGCCTCGGGGTGAGGATCCGACGAACATCGGGGACCCTGGTTCGCAGGAAGATGCCCATCTCGGGGATCGCATCGAACGCGAGCGCTCCGGCAGCGACCACGAGAGCGACAAGGGTGCCGATCTGCATGGCATTGGATGCGTACTGGACCATCGCCTCGGAAGGAACCGGTGGTGGGAACTCGATCTCCATGCCTTCGGTCCCTCCGAGGAAGTCGATGAACTCGCTGAGGTAGCGGGCGGTCAACGGGCCGATGATCCCGAAGAACACGTACACGCCGAGGAGGGCGAGCCATCGCCTGGTGCGGAACAGGCGCAGTACCTCGAGACGCCACAGGGTCATCGCTGGTCCCCCGAGTCGTCCTCGCTCGCTGACGTGCCGGTGAGTTCGAGGAACGCCTGCTCCAGAGTGACCGCCTGGGGCGAGAAGGACACAATGCGTCCACCCGCGGAGGCGAGTGCCGCCGAAAGGTGCGTCTCGGCTGATTCGAGGTCGGCGACGGACACCACGAGCCGATCCGCCCCCGATGTCTGCACATCGACCACCCAGTCGTGACGGCGCAGCGCCTCGGCGATCGGTTCGACGGGTGGCCTGCACTGCACGAGATAGGTCGGGACCGCGGACCCGACGAGGAGGTCGTCGATGGGGCCCTGATACAGCAGTTTGCCGTGATCGAGGATGCCCACCGTGTCGCACACTTCCTGGACGTCTGAGAGGATGTGGCTCGACAGGAGCACGGTGGCCGACCCGCGGAGCCTGGCGATGAGATCGAGCACCTCACGACGTCCCAACGGATCAAGCGCCGAGGCCGGCTCGTCAAGTAGGACGAGCTTTGGTTCCCCGACCACGGTGCATGCCACGCCGAGCCTCTGCAGCATCCCTCGCGAGTATCCATCGACGGCCCGATCGGCGGCATCGGTCAGTCCGGCATCGGCGAGCACGAAGGCGACGCGGTCTGCGTCATGCGTCCCTGTGGTGAGATGGAGCGACAGGTCGACCAGTTCTCTCCCGGTCAGCCACGGATCGAATCGTGGCGTGTCTGGCAGGACCGCCATCTCCGTGCGGTCGGCAGTGATGTCGACGGTCCCCGACGTTGCATGGCGCAACCCCGCGAGGATTCCGAGAAGCGTCGTCTTGCCCGCACCATTCGGCCCCACGAGTCCGTACACCGACCCCGCCGAGACCTTGAGATCGACACTGTCGAGCGCGGTGGCTCCGGCGTACTCCTTGGTGAGACGCTCAGTGGTTATCACGATGGGCCGGCTCTGCGACCGATCAACAGGTAGATGATCCCACCCAAGGGCACCGACAGGACACAGATCACTGCCCATGCCCATTTCGGCAGATGCTCGACCTCATGGCGGGTGATGTCGTAGAGGCAATAGGCAACGAACGCCACCGTCAGAATGATCAGAGGCGCCAATGCCGCCCAAGGTATGTCCACGTCGTCTTCCCTCTGCCGAGAACTCCCGCAAGATATTGTGCCATGC
>CAZDIQ010000171.1:2002-4202 GCA_964505525.1 uncultured Acidimicrobiaceae bacterium
TCATGTAGCCCGAGCACGCGAGAATCGCCCGTTGGAATGGCCCTGAGGGCCGTTACCCTATGGGCATGTCCGCTCCACTGATTGCAATCAACAACATCCATGCGTCCGTCGCCGGCAACGAGATTCTCAAGGGTGTCGACCTCGTCGTCAACGCAGGTGAAACCCATGCGGTGATGGGACCGAACGGCTCCGGCAAGTCGACCCTCGCCAACATCCTCCTCGGTCACCCCGCGTACGAGATCACCGAAGGCACCATCGAGTACAAGGGTGAGGACATCACCGATTGGGCACCGGAGAAGCGTGGTCGTGCGGGGCTGTTCCTGGGGTTCCAATACCCGGAGGAGATTCCCGGGGTAAGCGTCGTCAACTTCCTGCGGACGGCACTGTCGAACCGCACTGGGACCAACTTCACCGTGCTCGAACTCCGTCTTAAAGTCATGGAAGCCATGAAGGACCTCGAGATGGACGCCGCGTTCGCCGACCGGTACCTCAACGAGGGATTCTCCGGCGGCGAGCGCAAGCGCAACGAGATCCTCCAGATGGCCATCCTCGAACCTGAATTCGCCGTCCTTGACGAGACCGACAGCGGGCTCGACATCGACGCACTCCGCATCGTGGCCGAAGGTGTCAAGCGCCTCCAGACCGACGATCGTGGCTTCCTCATCATCACGCACTACCAGCGGATGCTTGACTACATCACCCCCGACTTCGTCCATGTGTTCATGGATGGTCGCATCATCCAATCCGGCGACGCCGCCCTTGCTGACGAGATCGAAGAAGCGGGTTACGACGCGTTCCGGCCCGAGCTTGGCGTCGGGTGACCGACCTCTCTGCTCTCAGGGCTGACTTTCCGATTCTCACGCGCGAGGTCCACGGGAAGCCGCTCGTCTACCTCGACTCTGCGGCGACATCCCAAAAGCCGCAGTCGGTGCTCGACGCCATGGACCGCTACTACACCCAGTCGAACGCCAACGTCCACCGCGGAGCCCACACGCTCGCCGCCGAGGCCACGGACCTCTACGAGGAGGCACGGGTCAAGGTGGCAACGTTCGTCGGGGCATCCCCGAGCCAGCTCGTGTTCACCCGAGGGACGACGACCGCCCTCAATCACATTGCTTATGGGTGGGGTCTCAATCATCTCTCCGAGGGTGACAGGATCGTCGTCACGATCATGGAGCACCACGCCAACATCGTTCCGTGGCAGCTCGTTGCAAAGTACACGGGGGCAGAACTCGTGTACCTCGAACTCAATGACGACTACAGCGTCGACGTGTCGAAGGTTGACGCCGTGGTCGATGACCGTGTCAA
Organism: uncultured Acidimicrobiaceae bacterium; assembly: GCA_964505525.1. GTDB lineage: Bacteria > Actinomycetota > Acidimicrobiia > Spongiisociales > UBA5794 > UBA5794. The sequence continues at coordinate 3,311 of CAZDIQ010000171.1, forward strand.
GATCGTCGCCTTTGCAGGGATGTCCAACGTCACCGGTGCCCTCGGCCCGATCGAGGTGCTTTCCCGAGCGGCAAAGTCGGTGGGTGCCATCTCGGTGCTCGATGCCGCACAGCTCGTCCCGCACACACCGGTGTCCGTCGATGCTCTCGATGTGGACTTCATGGCCTTCTCGTCCCACAAGATGCTCGGACCGACCGGCATCGGAGCGCTGTGGGGTCGCACCGAGCGCTTGGCAGAGATGGAACCGACCGAGGGCGGTGGCGAGATGATCAACATCGTCGAACGCCACTCCTCCACATGGGCTCCGGTTCCCCACAAGTTCGAGGCAGGCACACCGCCCATCGCCGAGGCAGTCGGATTTGGTGCTGCCGTTGACTACCTCTCTGCCGTCGGGATGGACAACGTCCTCGCCCACGAGCGTGAGATCACCGCGTATGCGCTTGAGCGACTGTCCGAGGTTCCCGATCTCAAGATCTACGGACCTACGGACATCACCAAGCGGGGCGGAGCGGTGAGTTTCGTGCTCGGTGACATCCACGCCCACGACATCGCCACGATCCTCGACCAGGACGGGATCGCGGTCCGTGCAGGCAACCATTGTGCACGTCCTCTGATGAAGTACTTCGACGTCCCCGCAACCGCTCGGGCATCGTTCTACCTCTACAACACGAACGCCGAGGTGGACACCCTCGTCGACTCCCTCCACACCGCCCGCAAGATCTTCGGCCTCGCGTAGGTTGGTGCGGACGTCCGGGTACCGGACTCAGCGCAGCAACGCGACCACGAACGAGAAGATGGCAGTGAGCGCCGTCATGGATCCGACCATCGCCACGACGTAGAACCGCTGCATTCGATCCATACGATCGTCCATGCGATCAAACCTCACGTCCGT
>CAZDIQ010000172.1:0-4096 GCA_964505525.1 uncultured Acidimicrobiaceae bacterium
GTGATGGAGGACGGCCTCCTCGACCAGGACCGCTCGTTCGGGATGCTCGTCACGCTCGAGCAGAAGACTTCCCGCCCGGCGGATCGCCCCACCCCGGTAGTCCGTGATACCGCCGACCCGGAGGAAGGTCTCACCCCGGAGGTCCTCGAGGCGATCTCGATGGGTTTGGAACGAGGCGGCAAGGTCGTGTTCATCACCGGTGCCGGTGTGTCGGCCGAGTCGGGGATCCCCGTGTACCGGGGTAAGCACGGGATGTGGACCAAGGGAGGGCAGGAGTCGATGATGATGGCGACCGCCGCGTTCTTCGTCGAGCATCCCCGCGAGCTGTGGGAGTGGTACCTGATGCGGCGAGCCGAGGCTCGTCTGGCGGAACCGAACGCGGCGCACATTGCGATCGCCGAGTTGGGGAGGCTCCTCGAGGGCAGGTTCATGCTCATCGGGCAGAACATCGATCGGCTCCATGTGCGGGCAGGGAGTCGACCCGACGAGTGCATCGAGCTCCACGGTCACCTCGAGGTCATGCGGTGTCGCGGTGGATGCCCCGGTGTGTTCCCGTATCCCTCCGAACTCGAGGACTGGAGCACGGGCGACGCGCTCACCGACGAACAGTTCACCCTCTTCGTGTGCCCCACATGCGGGGGACCGAGCCGTCCGAACATCCTGTGGTTCGACGAGTTCTACGACAGCGCCCACTACCGATTCGACGAAGCCCAACGGGCGGTCGCCAACGCATCGCTGTGCATCACGTCCGGCACCTCCGGTGGCGTTCCCGTGGCCGCCCGGCTCGCCGGGATAGCCGCACGGGCGGGGGCCAGCCTCATCGACGTCAATACCAGGGACAACCCGCTCCGCCAGATGGCGATCCAACACGGCGGGTACGTCGCCGCAACGGCAACGGAAGGTATCCCTGCGATTGCGGATGCGATCGAGGAGGCACTGTGACCCTTCCGCAACCACACCCGTGTCGGGTTCGCAAGTCGTGCCACCGGGGCAAGCGATGAGCCCCATCAAAGCACGCCCCAAATCGTCGACGATCCAGTTCCCCGATCGCCAGAAGGGTCTGGTCCCGCCGCGCGTCGGGATCGTGGAACCAGACGGCACGCCCTGGTTCTACGCGAAGGGCGTCGGGACCGTACCCATAACCACGCCACTGGACCCTTTGGCGCTGTCCTACTCGGTGCACGCTGCCGGGGAGGTCGGCGAGCTCATTGCAGCGAACGAGATCCGCAGGATCGAGCGTCTTGACATCGAGTCCGGTGTGATCTCGGACTTCGATGTCGAACAGATCGGCCTGGCGAACGTCAATTGCCTTCGACTCGGAACGTTGGACGGCCATTCGGACGATTCGTCTTCGCCTATCGAGTTCGTCGGGTCCATCGATTGGACGGAAGTGGTCATGCCCCGGAGCCTCACGATTCTGGGGGTTGACTTGTTGCACGAACATTTGTCGAACATGATTTCGCCGCGAAGGCTCCAACAGTTGGTGCTGGCCGGGGTCGACATGCGCCGCCTCGAATGGAACATGTTCGATGATCTGAGGGAACTCTTTCTCGACCACGACCCGCAGGGCTCTGGCCCGCGGGGCACTGTGGGGCAGATCTACACGATCAAGACCCTTGGTGTACGAAGTCCCGAGCTGACCGAAAGCTTCCTCAGCCAGGCCGCAATGCGGACCACGGCGACGCAGATTGTGGTGGCGAACAACCCCCAGCTCGGGCAGGACCTCAGCTTTCTCGCCCGACAAGGGATTCACGCCGTCGACGCGTCGGGGACATCTACCGGCGATGACACGATCAAGACGCTCGCCTCGGAACATCTGCGAGAACTGCATCTCGAGAACACGGCGACCACAGACGAGGCGCTCGCCGGTCTTCGGGGAATCCCGAATCTCCGTCGACTGAATCTCGCCGGCACGCACGTCACCGACGAGGGAATGGCGACGATCGCTCGGTACGGTCGTCGACTCACGATGTTGGATCTCCGAGGGACTGCGGTGACGACGGCTGGTGTACGGGCGTTGGTCAACCTCCCGGAACTCGCCAACGTGGGGCTCCCCAGGGCCGCAGTGTCTCCCCATCTCGTCCTCGACACGATGCGATCGGGCCGCGCGCAGCACTTCACGCTCGGCGACTGGCACCCGGTTGATCCGAGGTACGGGTTCGACACGGCACATCGAATGTTCGGCAACTACTGGACATATCAACCGTCAGGATTGCGCGATGCGTCCCCGTGGATCTGAGGTTGACGAGGTGACAACCGTGAGGCTCCGGGATGCGGTCGAGTACCTCTGCTGACCGAGGTCGGGGTGTCGGAGGACAGAATCTGTCGGCGGCAGCGGTCACACTGGATTGCATGACAACTCCACAATCGTCCGTTCGCTCTCCCAGATGCAGCGGGAGCGTGACGTGTGAATGACGATGCCAAGGCTGTGGTTGCGATCGCCAGTCGGCTGGGCGATTCGACTCGACCGTCCCTGTCGCCGACGAAGTGGGATCGGTTCGCATCGGTCCTTCGGGACGGCGGACATGAACTCTCTGAGGTGATGGCTCCAGGGTTCGACCCGGGTGACGTCCTGGGACTTGACCCCGACACCGTCGGCACCGTGCGTGAGCTTCTCGCCTCGGCTCCCGCCGCGACGGTTGCCGCCGCCGATCTCGAGAGACATGGAATCCGCGTTCTCACGTTGGCGGACGACGAGTACCCGGAGGTTTTCCGATCGAAGCTTGGTGCTCTCGCTCCACCCGTGATATACGCCGTTGGGAATCTCGACCTTCTCACCGGGGACGGTATCGGTGTGGTCGGCTCACGGGACATATCTCCGGAGGGGAAGGACGTAGCGGAACAAATCGCCCGACTGGCGGCCGAGCACGGCCGATCGGTCGTCTCGGGAGGTGCCCGCGGTGTTGACTCCTTTGCGATGAATGCTGCGTTCATGGCGGGAGGTACCGTGATCGGCGTCCTTGCCGACGCGCTGCAACGCAAGGTGCAGGGGAGCGACATGCTCAGTGCGATCGAGTCAGGGACGGTGTGCCTGCTGTCGCAGCAGATCCCGTCTGCGGGCTTCACTCCTGCGGCCGCGATGGGTCGGAACAAGCTCGTATATGCCCTCACGGAGACGACGGTCGTCGTGGCTTCCGACAACGACAGCGGAGGCACATGGGCGGGGGCAGTCGAGGCGATCAAGAAGCAATACGCCAAGGTGGCGGTCTGGGTCGGTGAGGGTGCCGGGCCTGGCGACGAAGATCTCGTCGCACAGGGCGGGATCGCCGTCAGCTCGATCGAAACCATCCTTGAGTTGGAATCTGCGGGCGATCAACAAGCGGAGCAACTGACATTCGGGTAGGCGTATCGTCTACCCATGGGTGATCTCAATGTTCTCGGTGGCGAGCTTGTCGGGTGCAGTGTCGATCCGGTGACCGGTTGGTTCCGGGACGGGTCGTGTCGGACCGCTCCGGGGGATCGGGGGAGTCACACGATCTGTGCGGTCGTGACGGCCGAGTTCCTCGAGCATCAGCGGTCGATCGGGAACGACCTGTCCACGCCGATGCCCCAGTATCACTTCCCCGGGCTCGTGCCCGGCGACCGTTGGTGTGTCACCGCACCGAACTGGTGGCGGGCACATCTCGACGGTGCCGCCGCACCGGTAGTCCTCGAAGCCACGAACCAGGCGGTCCTCGCCATGATCCCCCTCGAGATCCTCAAGCAATACGCCGTCGACGTCCCGAACGACCCAGGTGTCCTCGACGAGGCATAGGGATCGACACCCAATCCCAGACCCGAGAAGCAGGGTGTGTGGTCGTTGTTGTCGGGTGGTCGGGCGTTTCTCTTCTCCGATTTCATAGGTTTTTCTATACACATATGGCCAATCTGTATAGAAAAGCCATTGAAACCTCCGGACCGGTCCGTCGCCCTCATCCCCCTCGAAATCCTTGAGCAGTACGCCGTCGCAGTCCCGAATGGCCCGGGAATACTCGACGAAACGTAGCCACCCCGCACGGCACGGACCCGGTTGGTAGCCTCACGCTGACCGCTGGGCCGCTCTGGCGCCACGGTCACCCAACGACATGGAGATCGCTCCTGTGGAACTGTTCACATC
>CAZDIQ010000173.1:0-4079 GCA_964505525.1 uncultured Acidimicrobiaceae bacterium
CGTCCATCTCTCCGGCCCAACGACCGTAGGCACGTGACAGTGGCCACGCGGTGAGCCCGTGGAGCATGACGCTGAGCCCCACAGTCACTGCGATGATCGTGAGCGTCAGTCGGTTCGCCACAGGGTCCGTCTCGGCGATGATCGTGCCTGCGAAGACGAGGCTCGCGAGACCGCGCGGTCCGAACCAACCGATATACGCGATCGTGGGAAGCGACATCTTGGCACCGAACAGCGAAATCGCAACGGGAACCATGCGGATGACGGTCAGGCTGAGGCAGGCGTACACCACGATCGGGACGGTCATCAAGGACAGTGCGGGTCCGAGCATCACGATTCCGAACACGAGGAACGAGGTCATGGTCAGCAGGTCCGCCAGCGACTCGGAGAACTGGAACACGTCTGCATACTTCTCACGCACCAACCCGCCGAAGATCATTCCACCGACAAACGCGGCGATGAACCCGGACCCGTTGAGCGGGTGTGCCGTGAGGTAGCAGAGGATCGCAAGGGTCGGCACACCGACCTGGCGCCACGGGTGCGACATCAAACCCTTGTCGTAGCACAGCACCATCAGCTTGCCCCCTGCGTAGCCGAGGGCGACGCCGACCAGAACGGCGATACCTATCTGTTGTACGAACACGAGAACGAACTCTGCGGCCGTTGACATCTCCCCCGCGACCCCTGCGAGCGCAACCGCGAGCAGCGGAACCGCAATTCCGTCGTTGAGTCCGCTTTCGACACTGAGCCCCTGTCGGATCGGACCGGGTACGGCCTTGTTCGTGACGACCGCCTGCCCGAGCGCCGCATCGGTCGGAGCCAGGGTCACCGCGACGACGGCGGCACCCCAGAACCCGAGTTCGCCGAACATGAGGTCGGCGAGAAACACGCCTGCGGCGATCGTGAGAATGAGCCCGACACCGAGGAGCCGCCTAGGCAGCGTGAGATGGGTGCGCACGGCAGCGAGGTCGATCACGGCCGAGTCCGTGAACAGCACGATCACAAGCGTTCCTTCGAGCAGGATCTGGATCAGTTCGGACGACAAGCCGATTTCTGCGACATCGAAAACCGCCGGCCCCAGAAGCACACCCGCAGCAACGAACACCATCGGCCCGGTGATCGGGGTACTCGACAACCAGCGCGAAGCAAGGGCGTAGGCCAGAAGCAATGCAGCAATGGAAATGGCACCCGTCACAACCGGCACACTATCTGGGAGCGGAGTAGAAAGTCCACAGTCCACAGTCCACAGCCCACAGCCCACAGTCCACAGTCCACAGTCCACACCGAACTCACATGCTCGGCCGATTGTCCGCTGATGCCGTCAGAAACACTGTCAGCCTCACGGTTCTCGAGTCTCTCTGTAACTCGACTGCCGTTCGGTGAGAGGGCTATTGGAACCTGGAGCCAGACGGAACGGGGTCTGTGGACTGTGGACTGTGGACTGTGGACTGTGTGGCACGACGGCCTCTCAAGGCGGTGGCAAAAGACCCCCCGGGATACGGAGGGTCTTGTTGCGCTACGTAGCCCCGACCGGATTTGAACCGGCGCTACCGCCTTGAGAGGGCGGCGTCCTAGGCCTCTAGACGACGGGGCCGTGGCACGGATGGGTTGCATCCGTGTCGCTCGGGGGGAAGGACTTGAACCCTCAATATCTGGACCAGAACCAGGTGTGTTGCCAATTACACCACCCCCGAATGCGTCGCAAGGATACGACCAGCGAGGGTCTAGCGCTTTCCAGATCCAAGATCCAAGATCCAAGACGCAAGACTCGGGTGCAGCCAGCCAACGGAAACCAAACAAGGACCTTGGACCGTGGGATGAAACCGGCGAACCGTCAACTGCGAACTCAAGTCTTGGATCTTGGATCTTAAATCTTGCGTCTGGCGTAGCCGAATCGGTTGATTGTTTCTTCTCGACCCAATGCAGCGATCGATTCGAAGAGGGGCGGACTCACCGTCGACCCCGAGATCGCGACGCGCAACGGTTGGAGTCCCTTGCTCGCGGACAATCCATGGGATTCGAGCATCCCTCGTAACGCCCCTTCGATCGATTCGGTCGACCAGGAGTCGATACCGGCAAGAGCGGCAGTGCCGGCATCCAGTGCAACGCGAGCCTCCGGTGTCTCCATGACTTTCGCCCACGCCCCCTCGTCATATGTATCCGGTGCGACGAACAGGAAGCGGGTTTGATCCGGTATCTCGACGAGAAGCTTCGTCCGTTCCTTGACCAGCGGAAGCAGCGAGGCAAAGGCGTCGGACTCGTCTGTGGTGAGTGTGCGTCCGAGATCGGCTTCGACAAGGGGACGAGCGACGTCAGCGAAGTCAGCATCCGTCATCTCACGGAGGTAGCTGCCGTTCATCCACTCAAGTTTTCCGTGATCGAAGATCGCAGGGTTACGCGAAATCCCCGTTCCATCGAAGCGTTGGATCATCTCGTCGATCGACACGATGGTCTCGTCGTTCCCGGGAGACCAGCCAAGCAGGGCGAGGTAGTTGATCATTGCTTGTGGAAGGAACCCTTGCTCCCGGTATGCACTCAGGGCCGTATCCCCGTGCCGCTTGGAGAGCTTCTTGCCGTCGGGACCCATCAGGAGCGAAAGGTGGCCATAGGTGGCTGGTTCTGCACCCATCGCCTGTGTGAGCAGAATGTGCTTCGGTGTGGATGACAGGATGTCCTCGCCTCGGATCACGTGGGTGATCCCGAAGTCGACATCGTCGACCGTCGATGCCAAGTGATAGGTCGGCGTGTTGTCGCTGCGCATAATCACGAAGTCGTCGACCTGTACATGGTCGAACACGACCTCCCCGCGCACGAGATCCTCGAACCTCGTCGAACCGGGTCGAGGGACCTTGAAACGGATGACTGGCCCGCCGTTGTCGAGCATGTGCCGCGGGATCTCCTTGCGCTCCGGCTCAAGACTGCCGTCGTAGGCAGGCGAAGTCCCCGCAGCATGCGCTGCCTTGCGAAACTCCTCGAGGGCTTCAGGAGTCGCAAAGGAAAAGTATGCATCCCCTGATTCGACGAGCTCCATGGCGACATCGCGGTATCGGTCGTATCGCTCGGTCTGACGGTAGGAGCCGTGAGGACCGCCGACTTCGAATCCTTCGTCCCACTGGAGTCCGAGCCATCTGAGGTGCTCGAGGATGTCTGCCTGGAACTCCGGTGTCGAGCGGGCAAGATCAGTGTCATCCGAGCGGAGGATGAATGTCCCGTCGAAGTGCTTGGCGAACAGGTAGTTGAAAAGGGCGGTCCTGGCGGCACCGACATGGAGGTAGCCGGTCGGTGACGGTGCGAACCTGACCCGGACGCTCATAGGGCGGCCACGGGGTTCATGAGGGTCCCGATCCCCTCGATGTCGACCTCCACCCGGTCGCCGTCGACGATCGGCCCGACACCGGCAGGCGTGCCGGTGAGGATCACATCGCCGGGCAGCAGGGTCATGACCGTCGAGATGAACGAGACGATCTGGTCGACGTCGAACACGAGATCACTCGTGAGACCGTCCTGTCGGATCTCCCCGTTGACGGTGCATGTGATCCGATGGGACTCCGCTGGGTCGAACTCCGTGTCGATGGCTGGTCCGAGAGGGCAGAAGGTGTCGAAACCCTTCGCCCGTGTCCATTGCCCATCGGACTTCTGGAGATCGCGGGCGGTGACGTCGTTAGCCGCGGTGTAGCCGAGGATGTGGGAACTCACATCGGACGGGTCGACATTCCGTGTCACCTTGCCGATGACGGCCGCGAGTTCGGCTTCGTGATGGACCATCGACGAGGTCCTCGGCAGCCGGATGGTCGACAGCGGTCCGACGATCGACGTCGGCGGCTTGAGGAAGATCAGTGGGTTTGGCGGCACATCCGAATCCATCTCGGCCGCGTGATCCGTGTAGTTCTTGCCGACCGCGACGACCTTCGTCGGGATGACCGGTGAGAGCAGCTTGACCTGCGTGATCGGCAGCACGGTTTCTGATCGTTCCCACTGGAAGAACGGTGAACCGTGGTAGAGGCGGATACCGTCGGGTTCCACCGTTCCGTAGGTGATGTCATTGGCCTCGGCGTCGATGCGTACGATCTTCATGGTTGCTC
>CAZDIQ010000174.1:0-4039 GCA_964505525.1 uncultured Acidimicrobiaceae bacterium
TGAACGACTGATGCCGTCTGCGGAACAGCAGACCGCCCTCCTCGCAAGATACGACATCCAGGCCGACTCGTTCGTCCTTGCCACCTTCCATCGACCGGAGAATGTCGATGACGGCGGAACCCTCGCAACCGTGATCCATGCCCTCGTGGCACTCGATCAACCCGTGCTTCTCCCTCTGCATCCGCGGACCCAACAGCGGATTTCTGAATTCGGACTGGCGGACAAGGCCCGATCGCTCTCCATTGTCGACCCGATCGGGTACCGCGATTTCCTCGGACTCGGCAAGAACGCCCGCCTGATCGCATCCGATTCAGGTGGAATCCAGGAGGAAATCTCCGTCTACAAGACACCGGCGGTTGTGGTCCGGCGCTCGACCGAGCGCCAGGAGGTCGAGGGAACGTTCTTCACGCGGATCGCACCCACCGACGACCTCGCATCGGGGTTTGCCCTGGCATGGGAGTCGGCGCCCGAGAGATCCGAAGAGCTGGCCTCGTTGCCGAGTCCGTATGGCGACAGCGAGTCGCCCGACAGGGTGATTGCTGCAATACGACACCTCGTGGGCTGGCAATGATGAGGCTCTCAAGGAGAGGCTCGGCTTCGTCTGGGGACCCGTTCGAGCTTCCGCAGGGCGACATTGGTGTCCTCCAGGTGTGCCATCCGGATTGGCGCGGTGTGCGGTCGTCCGCCCTTGCGTTCCGGGATCCGGTGCTCGAATCGGCCGATCTCTCGGGACTGATCCCTCACATCGAGGAACTCCGATCACGGGACGTCCGGACCATCGTCATCCAGGGCTGGCCACCGAACGCCGGGGTGTTCGCAAAGGCAGCGTCCGCGGCGGGTATCGAGGTACTTGCGGTGTTCCACTCCTCCCCCGCCCAGCATGGGGTCGACGGCGGGGAGTCCGAGGCGGTCTTCGAAATGCTCACGCTCCTGGAGAAGCGATCGATTTCACGGGTCGGGACTGTGAAGGCCGGACTCGTCGATGCGTTCGGATCGATCGGCTACGACCTCGTCCACGTACCCAACCGTCCGCCGGACATCCGACCCGTCGAGCCGATCGCTGTGCCGGCAGGGGTCAACGCCGGTGTGTTCCTGTTCCCCATGTGGCGCAAGAACGTCACCACCCAGGTCCTTGCGTGCATGGAGAACGGATGGCGGCCGTTCGTGATGCACGATCCCGGCGCCCCGTATCTCCCCGAGGGGGCGTTCGTCGTGTCGGGGGAGCTCGGCGCCGACGAGTTCCTCCGGACCGAGGCTGCGATGGACATCACGTTGAATGTGACCCTGTCCGAGTGTCATCCGATGATGCCGATGGAGGCCTACCGCATGGGAATCCCGTGCCTGATCTCGACCACGTCGGATCTGTTCGGCGACGACCAGGAGCTCGCGGCGTTGACGACCGTTACCGAAGCGGACAATCCGTCGGCGATCGCGAAGGCGGCGTCCCACCTGTTGGACACCAAGGACCGAGCGGTCCTGCTTGCGAATCAGAGTCTCGACCGGCTTGATGAGGTCGCAAGGGTCAAGTGGCTGGCGTTCACCGGTCGTTGAGGCTCACTGCCGAGGAGCCTTTATCCATCGATACTTCTTGCCGTAGTGGTGCGGAGGTCTGGTGAACACGGTCACACCCCTGTTGTCGATATCGCGAAGGCGATTGCCCACCGATGCCATCAACACTTCGAGCCGAGAACCCCATGAATGTTTCGCTGACTCCGCCGCACGATCGGGTTTGGGTGCCGCCAGGGCCGTGCGGACGGCCACAACGAGATCATCGTCGACATACACGCCATCGAGATCGACCAGCGGTCTGAGCGGGGTCGACGCAACCGGGAGCCCGCATGCAAGGTACTCGTAGACCTTCAGCGGTGACACGGCATGCGTCAGGTCGTTGACGACGAACGGCACGATGCCGATGTCGCACCGCGTCAGGTAGGCAGGCAGATCACCCTGGGCCTTGAGACCGAGGAAGTGCACGTTGGGTGGCATCGACTCGGGAACCCCCCGGGGATCGCCGATGATCGCGATGGCGTGGTCGGGAAACCCTTCGGCGACACGTTTGAGTGCGTCCCAGTCGAACCACGATCCGTAGAGGGACCCGTGATAGACGATCACCGACCCGGCGGGCAGATCCGATGGCCGCTCACCAGACACCGGAGCACCGAACAGGGCGTCGTTCACTCCGTTCGGTACCAGGAGCGCATTCCTGCCGAGCTCCTCGATCCGTAGGACGAGGTCGTCGGCCGAACAGGTGATGCCGTCGGCAAGCGAGATGATCTGGCGTTCGATGTCGCTGTCATACCAATCACCCCCGAGTGCCTGGTCCGTCCAATCGTCGATGAGGTCATACACCACACTCCAACCGTTGCGCTTCAGGATCTGCGCCTGCGCAAGGAATTCGCGGGTGGGTGCCTCGACAATCACGGTTCCATCGCTTGCACGGGCGGCGAGGTGGGTGGGGTCGAATCGATCGAACGACACCTGTGCGAGATTCTGGTGGACATATCGAAGCCCGAGGTCGCTGCCCTCGGAAGACGGGTAGCGATGCACGTAGGTGACGTGATAGCCGCGACGGAGGAACTCGAAGGCGATCTGGGACGCACGGCTCCCCCCTCCGATGTCGTGCAGGGGAACGGCCGAAAGGATCACCACGGCGGGTATCACGATCTGCCCTTCCTGCGGGGTCACAGAATCGTTGGTGATCTCGGGGATCAGCCCGATCCGCCTGCCTGCGTCGGTGGCGAACCTCAGGACCTGATCCGCGCCAGCCTGCTCGTCGAGCGGGAGCTCGCCGAGCACTTCGGCGGTGGTGACGAGCGACAAGGAAGCGACGGTCGGTTCGACGACCCGCATCCCACGCATCGCCGGGCGATTGACCCTCCCACGCACGACGACCTCGGATCCGTGCCACCCGAGGAAACGTGCGAGCTCCGCGTCGACAGTGCCGATGGCGACAGCGTCCGCCTTGGTACTCGGTGGTGGCGACCCTGAGATCACGCGATACGTGTCCGGAGTCAGCCGGAGCCATCGTCTGGCCGACGCCCGATCGGGTTCGTAGATGTCGACGTTGTTGCGGACCATCCGTGAGTGCTGCGCAAGGCGCATCCTCGCCATGATCGAGTCGGGTATGAGCGGTCTGATCACCCGTTTGATCCCGACGAGCACTTTGTTGATCACGCTGGCACCCACTCGGGGATCACGCCGACCTCCTCGGGGCGCTGACGCTGGACCGGAACTCCGTCGATCTGATCAGGCACATGCCAGCGATCGTCGGGGAACTGGCCGATCGACAGCCGCTCGGAAGCGGTGCCGTGGAAGGAACTCACGAACGTCTTGCTCGGGGCGGACCCGTCGAACAGCGACCACCTGCGAACGACGACGATCGGCGCATCCCCGGCCGTACACGCTGCGCCAAGGGTCTCGTCCCCTTCGAGTATCTGGCACAGGTCCGCCACTGCATCGTCATCCGACACCGTGCCTTCGGGCCACCACACGACATACTTACCTTTCGCCTCAGGGACAACCTGGCCGATGTCCCGACCGTCGAGACTGATGCTCTCGACGTCTGAACCGGTTGGTGTCGCCGACGAGTCCGACTCGCGGTCGATGAAAACAGTGACCAGTGGGTAGAAATCCGCTTTGACCCGTTCGAGATACGCGAGGTTGTAGATCTCGGGAAGTCGTGACGGAAGTTCCGTGAGCGCACCCTCGTACTGGGACTCCGATTCAACACTCATAGTCACCCCATGTTTGCGATATCGGAACAGCGGCTCCGGCACCAGCACGCCGTCATATCCGGCGTGCTGGAGTCTGATCCAGAGGTCCCAATCCTCGTTGCCCCACCGCATCGTCTCGTCATACCCCCCGACCGACTCCCACGCCGCCTTCCTCAGTGTCACACACCCGACCACTGAGTTCGACATGAACAGCTGGAATGGGTTCGGTGGTCTTGTTGCCCAGATCGAGTGGAGATCCCCGAACAGCTCAGCCCAGCAGTGCGCATACGCTGCCTCCGGGTGGTCGTCGAGCGCACCTACAAGCT
>CAZDIQ010000175.1:0-4022 GCA_964505525.1 uncultured Acidimicrobiaceae bacterium
AATGCACGACCCGATTGCTGGACTGTGGACTGTGGACTGTGGACTTGCCTAAGCCCGGCCTGCCGCCTTTACCAGCTCGGCTGCTCTCACGGGATCCACGGGGTTCGTGCTGACGCCGTCGAGTTTGATGTCGGTTCCTACGATCACACCGTCGGCGAGACCGAGGAGGGCGGCGACGGATTCGACGGTGGTGCCGGATCCGATGTACACGGGAAGCGCGCTCGCGGCCACGACCGTCTTGATGTCATCGACGGACGTCGGGGAGCCCGTGCCGGTTCCCGACACGACGACGGCGTCTGCCCCCGATCGTTCGACGAGATCGTGCGTCGCTTCGGTGAGGGTGAGTCCCATAGGAGGGGTGGCGTGCTTGACGAATACATCAGCCATGATCTCGACGTCCGGGCAGATCTGGCGGCGGAGCCTCGAGATCCCGGCGGCATCACCGACGATCGGTCCCTGATCCGTGTACATCGTGCCGGACAGGACATTGACCCGAATGAAGGTGGCTCCCGTGGCGGCGGCCACGGCGAGCGCTCCCGCTCCGTCGTTGCGCAGGACGTTGACCCCGATCGGGAGCCGCGCGGCTCGATAGACCGTGCTCACGGCCGCTGTGAGGCTCGCAATGGTGACCTTCGGTACGTCGGTCGGATAGAAGGGCGCGTCGCCGAAGTTCTCGACCATGATTGCCTCGAACCCCGCCTGGGCGAGGGTTGCGGCGTCCGATGCAGCATCCGCCAGGACTGATTCAAAGTCGCCCGAGAAACCGGGTGAGCCAGGAAGCGGGCCGAGGTGCACCATCCCGATGAGTGCTGGGATGGCCATCAGTACGTCCTTGCGAGCTCGAGGGCTTTCTCTGCGTATTCACCAACAGCCTTGAGCCCCGTCTGGCTCGCGTCCTGGCGTTGCACCACCACTCGGCACCAGTCGCCAGCCATGCCTTTGATGACCTGGTCGGTGTCCTCGGGACCGAACCGCCACGCCGCATACAGGGGACCCATCACCTCGACACGGATCCCCGATTCGGGGTAGTCCTCACCCGCTTCCTTGAAAGCGAACGGCAGGGTGCGTTGACCGAGGAGAGCAATGTGCCTGAGTCGCGATGTGTCGGCGAGGGGATCAGGCTCCACCTCCTCGTCGGGGTTCTGAGGTTCCTCGAGCGGCACGATCCGACCGAGGATTGCGGCTTTGACATCCAGACCATGGGCCCACGTCTCCATGAGCCGTGTCGTTGCAAATGTTCGGGCACTCATGTCGCCATGGATCCACGGCACACGATCGGTTGCCTGCATCCGCGACAGCGCCTCGACCACGTCGGCACGCCCGAAACGCCACCATTCGATGATCTCCTGATGGCGACGACCGCGACCCTGAAGGACCCCCCGTTCCGTCCATGAGTCGATTTCGGTGATGGCCTCGGCATCGAGGCGGGGCCGTCCCTGAGCGAGTACCTCGGCGGCCAAAGCCTCCGTGTATGCGAGGTGGCTGACCACGTCCTGGATGTCCCAACCGATGGCAGGCGTGGCAGTCGTCCACTGGCGCGTGCGCAGAGTCTGGAGGAATTGATCCAGTTGTTGCTGCTCTGCCACCAGGTCCGAAAGTATCTCGCGCATCAGCAGGATTCTACCGTACGCCGGTTTCATGACGGAGGCCGGCGTAGCACCAAAATCGGGTCAAATACCGTCCCGATTGATCTCGTTGACGAGGCCCCTGAGACGTCCGAAACCCCTCCGGTCGAAGACAAAGCTGATCCTCGGGAGCTCAGCGACGTCGTCGGACTCCCGTTCCGCCTTGCTCGTCTCAACCTTGTGGATCGTGCCCCGAACAATGATGTCTGCGTAATCCACCGATAGACGGTCGACGAGTTCGTCGGGAATCTCGTGATTCAGGCGCAAGACGAGCTTTCCATCGACATACCTTGACGAGTGATACACGGCATAGAAGGTCCTGATCTCCTCGATCGCCTCATCGAGATCGGTCGTGACCTTGTAGAGGTTGCTGTCATGCGGCGAGATCATCCCCTGGGCGAGGAGGACCTTGCACAGCTCCTGCCATGCATCCCAATAGCCCGTCCCTTCTGCGTCGATCATCACGATGGGGTGAAGACTTGACTTGCCGGTCTGGACGAGGGTCAGGAGCTCGAAGACCTCGTCCATTGTTCCGAACCCACCGGGGAACAACGCGAATGCGTCCGATTCCTTGACGAACTGGACCTTCCGCGTGAAGAAGTACTTGAAGTTGATGACCTTGCCCGGGGACAGGTATTGGTTGGCTCCGGACTCGAACGGAAGACGGATGTTGACCCCGAAGCTCGAATCGGAACCGGCGCCCTTGTTCGCGGCCTCCATGATCCCCGGGCCCGCACCCGTGATGACCATCCATCCGAGCTCATCTGCCATCCGTCGGCCGAACTCCTCCGCAAGCAGGTAGTTCGGGTTGTCCGCGTTCGTCCTCGCCGAGCCGTACACCGAGATCTTCTTGTGGTGGACATAGGGATTGAAGATGAGGTGCGAGTACCGAAGCTCCTTGAGGGCCGTGTTCATCAGTTTCACATCACCGCGATCCGTGTTGTCCTTGATCAACTTGAGGGCGGTTCCGATGATCTCCTCGACCAGATCCTGGTCGCGGGCGCGTTCGGTTCCTGGCAGGACGACTGACTGGACGAGCTCGGCGATGCGTTCGTCGAGTGGTTTCTCGGGCTGGGTGGTGTCTGGCATGGCTCCCAAGGTAGTTCGAAGCGGTACCGTTGGCACCGCATGGGCCGGATTGATGGGAACGCCGATGGGCACGAGTGAAGGACATGGATGGCGAAACTGACTCGGAGCGATGCCGAACGCCTTGACTTGGACGATCCGCTTGCCGTATTCGCCGACCGGTTCTCCCTGCCTCCGGGTCACGTGTATCTCGATGGCAACTCACTCGGTGCGGCACCCAAGACCGTGTTCAGCGAGATCGAGACCGCATCGCGGCGCGAATGGGCGGACGATCTGATCGCAAGCTGGAGCGCCGCCGGCTGGTGGACGCTGGGGGAACGCCTCGGCGACCAGATCGGCGGGCTGATCGGGGCGGCACCGTCGTCGACCGTCGTATGCGATACGACGACGATCAACATCTTCAAGGCCCTGCATGCTGCGGCCTCCCTGCGTCCCGGCCGCACAAGGATCCTGACCGAACGCACCGGCTTCCCCACAGACTCGTATGCCGCCGAGGGCGTCGCAGCGACTCTTCCGACGGTTTCGGTCGACCTTGTCGATGTCGATGCGGAGGGTTTCGTCGACACCCTCGACGACTCGATCGCCGTCGTGCTCATCAATCACATCGACTATCGGACAGCGACCCTCCGTGACATGAAGACGCTGACCCATGCCATCCATGGCGTCGGTGCCGTTGCCGTGTGGGATCTTTGTCACAGCGTCGGTGTCTATCCCGTCGACCTTGTTGCTTGCGGCGTCGATTTCGCCGTCGGCTGTACCTACAAGTTTCTGAACGGCGGACCGGGTGCACCGGCGTTCATCTATGTGGCTCCCGAGCATCAGGAAACCGCAATCAGTCCCCTTCGGGGTTGGTGGGGTCACGCCGACCCCTTTGCGATGGAGGAGACGTATCGGCCGATCGAGGGCATCCGCAAGTACATGGTCGGCACCCAACCGGTCCTGTCGATGCGCGCCATGCAGGCGAGTCTCGACATGTACGAGGAAGTCGATCTCCGACTCGTGCGCGACAAGAGCAAGTCGCTGACAGGCTTGTTCATCGACCTCGTCGATCAGGAATGCGACGGGTACGGGATCTCCGTGTACTCGCCGAGAGATGCCGATCGGCGTGGCTCGCAGGTCTCGCTGTACTCAGAGGACGGACGAGCCATCATGACCGCCATGGCCGCCGCCGATGTCCATGGTGGGTATCGGGCACCGGGCGTCATGCGATTCGGTTTCGCACCGTTGTACATATCGCACGCCGATGTGTACGAGGCGGTCCAACGGCTCAAACAGATCCTCGAAACCGACGAGTGGCGAAAGCCGCAGTAC
>CAZDIQ010000176.1:0-4016 GCA_964505525.1 uncultured Acidimicrobiaceae bacterium
AGTGCGGCATCGGATTCGGTATTCGGTATTCGGTATTCGCTTCCTGTAACTTTGTGCTTTGTACTTTGTACTTTCTGCCTTGCCGCCTCCCCCTGCTCGCAGGCTCGCGTGCCCCCCTGGCTCGCAAGCTCGCCCGTCCCCCCTGAAGGGAGGACGCGATTTGCGGACTGTGGACTGTCAACTTGCTCCTTTGTCCTCTGACAGCCCAATCACCTCATCGGGATCGATTGTCAGACGCACCTCGGTGCCCGGTTTGGGGGGTCGGGGGGTTTGGAGGCGGACCGTTGTGTCGTTCACGTCCACCGTGGTGAGGAAAGATCCGTCTGAGAAGACCGAGTCGATGACGGTCCCGTGCAGGGGTCCCTCGGGGTCGATCCGGACCGCCTCGGTGGGTATGGCAATGATGCCGGTGAGTCCCAGTGTCCCACCGTCGATGACGGTCTGATGACCGATCAGGTGGGCGACCGACTCCGTTCGCGGGTTCCGCCAGAGGCCCTCAGGGGTGTCGAGAGCGGCTATCCGGCCGTCGATGAGGACACCGACGCGATCGGCGAATGCGAACGCCTCGCTGCGATCGTGGGTCACATAGATGGTGGTCGTTCCCAGCTCACTCACGACCGATCGCATGTGGGTGAGGAGCGATTCACGCAGTGCGAAGTCGAGTGAGCCGAGGGGTTCGTCGAGCATGACGAGCGACGGCTCCGGTGCGAGTGTTCGCGCCAGTGCGACACGCTGCTGCTCGCCTCCCGAGAGCGACATGACGGACCTCCTCCCGAAGTCGCCCAGACCGACCCGCTGGAGCATCTCTGCGACGCGCGCCTGCTGGACGGACTTGTCGACCCCGGCCATCTTCAGCCCGTATGCAACGTTGTCCGCGACGGTCATGTGCGGGAACAACGCGTAGTCCTGGAACATCAGCCCGATCGGCCGCTCGTGCGGAGGGAGGGCCGACACATCGTTCCCGTCGACCACGATGGTGCCTGAGGACGGCACGATCCCTGCGATGGCACGGATGAGGCTGGACTTGCCCGAACCCGACGAGCCCATGATGGCGACGCGCTCGCCGGTGGCCACGTCGAGATCGAGCGACCGAAGCACAGCGTTGGTGCCATACGAAACGGCCAGGTTCTCGATGTGCAGGCTCAAAGCTCACCCCGCTGATCGGTCCGTACGGCATCGATCACGAGGATCGCAGCCGCAGTGATCACCATCAGTACGACACTTAGGGCGATTGCCGCACCGAACGGGGTCCCACCCGGTCGGCCGAGGAGCTTGAAGATGGCGATGGGGATCGTCGGAGCAGACGGCCGAGCGATGAATGCAGTCGCACCGAATTCGCCCATGGATATCGCAAAGGCGAATGCTGCGCCGACAAGGATTGCACGCAGTATGAGTGGGAAGTCCACGGTCCACCACGCGACCCACGGTCGGGCGCCGAGCGTGGCTGCAGCGTCGCGGAGCAATTGTTGGACGCTTCCGAGTGTGGGCGTCGTCGTCCGCACCACGAACGGTATGGCGACCAAGGCATGCGCTATCGGGATGAGCATCAACCAGGCCCGGATGTCGACCGGCCAGTCGAGGGCTATCAGGAATCCGAATCCGATCGTGACGGCCGATGTGCCGAGCGGCAGCATCACGAACACGTCGAACGAAGTCGATACGCGCTTGGACGAATAGGCGAGTGCTGCGCTCGCGAGGACACCGATGAACAGAGCAATGAGTGCAGCGATGACGGCGAACCTCAGCGAGTTCCCGATCGCCGTCATCGGATCGGTGAAGGCCGCACTCTGTCGTGAGAGGGACCCGATGGCGGCGTAGTTGGCGATACCGATGGAGCCGCCGGGCTCGACGAATGACCGCCCGATGAGAAAGACGAGAGGGACACCGACGATCCCGATCATCGAACCTACGGCACCGGTGACGAGGAAACGCTCGGTCCTGGTGGCGGGGACTCGGGGCTTGGCGATGTCATGGCGGAAGGTGACAGCCGTGCGTCTTTGGAATCGCCCATACAGGACGAGGATGACCCCGACACCGAACATCTGGAAGATGGCGAGGATTGCCGCGAGGTCGAGCCTGAACATGGCGGTGACCTGGCGGTAGATCTCAACCTCGATCGTCGTGCGCGACAGATCGCCGAGCAGCAGGACCACGCCGAACGACGTGAACGAGAACAGGAACACCAACGCACTCGTTGATGCGAGAGCGGGCCGGAGTAGGGGGAGCGTCACCGTTGTGAACGTTCTGAACGGGGAGGCGCCGAGCGTCCGTGCGGCATCCTCGATCGACGGATCAAAACGCTCCCAGTAGGCACCGACCCCGCGCACCACGACGGCGTAGTTGAAGAAGATGTGCGCGAGCAGGATGATCCACGCCGTGCCCGTGAGGTCGACTCCGAGGGCCCCCTTCGGTCCCACGAGTGCCAGGAAGGCGGTTCCGACCACGAGCGTCGGCAGGACGAACGGGACAAGCGTCACCGCTCTCAGGACCCTCTTGCCCGGGAACGTGTAGCGGGCGAAGGCCCATGCGGCCGGCATCGCGACGAGGACCGTCAGGATCGTCGATACGACCGCCTGCCAGAGCGTGAACCACGCAATCGAACGGAACGCAGGATCAGTCAGGACCTCACCGACGGCACCGAGCCCGAACGATCCGTCCGTGGTGAGTGCGCGAATCGATATCGAGACGAGTGGGTAGACGAAGAAGTAACCGAGGAACAGCGCCGGGATCGCGACCAGAGCCGCTTTGCCGGCCCGGGACTGCAACCCGGTGGGGATCACTGCAGGTTGCGGGCGATTTCCGTCCACTCTTTGATCCATCTCTCGCGGTTCTGGTCGATCGTCGCCGGCTCCATGATGACCGGTGCGTCGGGGAAGGTCGTGTACTCGACGAACACGGGTGGCAGATCAGCCGTCTGGTTGGCCGGGTACACGAACATGTTCAGAGGGATGTCCTCCTGCACCGGGCGTGACAGAAGGAAATCGACGAGCTGGCCCGCTGCAGTCGGATGGTCGGTGCCCTTGAGCACTGCCGCATATTCGATCTGTCTGAAGCAGCCCTCGGTCATGACGCCCGTCGGCGCCTCGTCGAGCTCGCCGAAGAACACTTCTGCGGGTGGTGATGACGCATACGACACCACAAGCGGGTGTGCGCCGCCCGCCATCGAGAACTGTGTGTAGTAGGCCTCCGACCAGTCGGATGCAACGGCGACACCGTTGCCGAAGAGGTCCGTCCAGTAAGCCTTCCAGTCGTATGCGGCGCCGTCGGGATACGCAGCAATGGTCGCCATGAGGAACGCGAGGCCAGGAGACGAGGTGGCGGGATCCTGTACGACCAGCATGCCGGCGTACGTCGGGTCCACAAGGTCCTCGAGGCTTGACGGTGGGGCGACTCCGGCAGCCTCAAATGCAGCGATGTCGTAGTTGATGCACACATCACCGTAGTTGATCGGCGTGGCGAGGTTCGAGTCGAGCCGCAACGCCTGGCCGACGTCGTCGACGCCGACGGCCGAGTGCGGCTCAAGGATGTCGTTGTTGATGGCCCGTGAGATGAATGTGTTGTCGATGCCGTAGATGGCGTCGGCAATCGGGTTGTCCTTGGTCAGGATCGCCTGGATGAGCATGGTGCCTGCATCACCGCCCTCGATCACCTCGATGGCGATGCCCGTTTCGTCCTCGAATGCCTGGAGGGTCTCATCGCTCAGGGCGAACGATTCGTGGGTCAGAAGCCGGATCGACTCCGGTGTCTCCTCCTCGGTGTTGGACGACGAGCACGCCGCAACGGTCGCGGCCAGAGCCACGACGGCGGCAATGAGGCGGATCCGTTTCGGGTTTCGTGTGTCGGTCATGTCGATGGTGGTCCTTCCACGAGTACAAGGAGGACGCCTGAGGCAACACTCACGGCGATCTCGTCTTCGTTTGATTCGTTGCTGAGCCCCCGGCTTGTGCCCCGAGGGAGTGTTTCGTTGCGCAGCGGCCATGTCAGACCTGTCGTCTCCACGCCCTCGGCATCGGTCA
>CAZDIQ010000177.1:0-4016 GCA_964505525.1 uncultured Acidimicrobiaceae bacterium
CGATCGAGTCCTTGCCGTCGCCGTCGAAGTCGCCGACGAATGGTTGGTCGCCCGGATTCCCGAAAGCGAAGCTGTAGTCCGCAGCGCCAAGGCCACCGTTGGCAGAACCGAGCTTGTTGATGACATACACCCTGGCCTCAGACGGCCTCCAGATCGAGACCGTGTCCTTCCCATCGCCATCGAAGTCACCAACAAGAGGCACATCACCCGGGTTGCCGAAGTAGAACTGGATGTCGGCGGTCCCCTGTGTATTCGACTTGCGGATGTACACGAACCCGTCCGACTGCCTATAGAGACCCGGGGTTGCGGTGCCAGTGTTATCCCAATCGCCCATGAATGGGATGTCGCCAGGGTTACCAAAGTAGAACTTCGAGACGTCCGCCAGATCAGACCAGGTGTCGCCCAGTTTCGGGAACAGACCCCACCGACCGCCCGGATCGATCGACACGATCGTGTCGCACGGCCCCTTCTTGCACGGCTTCGTCGACGTTGGCGTCCCCCCGACCGACAGTGGCCCGGGTCGGAACCACTCGGTGAGCGGCCACGTGTACTTGGTGCCGGCGATCCCGACGCCATCCTTCCAACCTTGGGCAAGCGAGCTCGTCCATGCCCTGAAGTCCGTCTCCTTGTTGAAGTTAAACCAGACGAACCCGACCACGTTCGGGTCCTTCTTGAGGTGGGTCATCATCGAGGTGATCCAGACCGATTGATTGCCTCCGCACGACAGTCGAGGCGATGCGGTTTGCGCGATGACAAACGGCTTCGATCGTGCTCCTGGAATCGTGTTCCGGATCTGACCGAGGTACGGATCGAACGCCTGCGCAGGCGTTTGATTCGAGGCATTGGGCAGGCATGTCCCGAAGTTGTACGCCGAAATCGACACGATATCGACGAGGTCGTCACCCGGGTAGTAGCTCGCCAGTGCCCCGCAACCTGGAGGTGTCCACCCGTTTGGAGCCCATGCGAAGCGGACCTTGGTCTCGTCGATACGTGCCTCGTTGAACGCTTCTATGAACTTGGCATAGGCCGTCTTGAAGGCTGTGGGATTGCACCCATACGGGGTCCAGTTGCCGTTGTGCTCCTGAAGGGGTGCCACGATGAGGCTTCGGTTGCCGCCCTTGTCAAGCCAAGCCTTGACGTGTCGGACCCACTCCTTGATCTGGGCGTCGTAGCTACCGCTGGCTATCGACGCTGCGGAAGCTTTGACGTCTACGTTGGCGAACGGTGTCGCCTTGGCGGACCACACGCCCTCAAGAATCTGGACGGTGTTGGACCAGGAGTCGGGGTCAGATGGGTTGTAGTTCGGTTTGGCTTCAGTGACGTCGTGGAACGTGCCGCCGAACGTCACCTTCTGACCCGCTGCTGCACCAACACCGTTGAGGTCGCCACTGGAGTCGAATTTGTCGGAGTAGAGGCCCGTGTGCAGGTCCCCGGGCACCGGACCGGCGGACGCCACCCCGACTGAACCCACAATGAATAACGCCAAAGCTATGGCGAGCACAAGAATCCGCCGCATCAATGTGTATCGGGGTCTGGGGGGCGGGACTTGAGGAAGTGAATCGAAGAACTGACCGATACGATTACGCACCGTGAACCAGCCAACCGCATCCGTGATCGTGGCCACTCTCGACGAGGTGGCGAATATCGACCATGTTCTTGATGTTGCGCTTGGGTGCAACGCGGTGATCGAAGTGATCGTCGCTGACGGAGGTTCCGTGGACGGCACCGTAGAAAGCATACGGACGCGACAGTTAACCGAACCTCGGGTGCGGCTCGTCGACAATCCCGACAAGCATCAGTCGCTTGGGCTCAACCGTGCAGCAGCCGTTGCGACAGGTGATTTGCTCGTGCGCCTCGACGGCCATACGCGATATGCAGATGACTATGTGACCGCGAGTATCGCTGGTTGGAAGCCGAGTATTGCCATTGGTGGGCCGATGGTCGGTGATGGCACCAACCGGTGGGAGATCGCCACGGCCAACGCCATGGCCGATCCGCTCGCGATCGGACCTGGTCGGTTCCACCATGCCACGACAACCGAAGAGGTCGACACCGTGTACCTCGGTACGTTCGACCGTGCCGACTTCCTCGGCGTCGGCGGCTACCGAAGATTCCCGTCTGGGACCGTGGAGGACACCGACTTCTACGCTCGTTGGCGGGCCGCTGGGTTCAAGGTTGTGGTGGACCCTGCGATCAAGTCGTGGTACCGGCCGCGCAGTTCATGGTCCCAGCTTGCCATTCAGTACTGGCGATACGGACGTGGCAAGAGCGAACTGCTCCTCATCACCAAGCGTCTGCCGTCGTTGCGACCACTCGCACCTGCATTCCTCATCGCAGCACTGATCGTGAGCGTGATCATCGGGTTGCTCTGGACATGGATACCGATGGCGATCCTCGCCGTTGCCTGGGTGTCGGTGTTGGGAGCAATCGCGGTCCGTGCACCCTCACTCCGGATATCGACAGCAGTTGCAGCAGCCACAATGCAAGCGACCTACGGACTTGGTGCCTGGTTTGGTCTGTTCGCGGGTCGACCGCGTGACACCAGCACCGCCTTGGAGAGCTGACTACGGCCGGTTTGGTGTCCCTGGTTTGATCAAAGGTTCGGTCGCCCTCGCCTTGCCGATTCTTGAAGCCAGTTCCGTCCGTTGGAATCCCCCAGAGGCCAAGTGGACCCGGTGACGAATCAGCGGCTCCGCGATCAATCCGATCTCTCCGCCGGCGGCGACAATCTGGGACCAGAAGTGCCAGTCCTCGCAGAAGAGGAAGGCAAGGTCGGGCGCGAACTCGATGCCGCGCTCCCGAACGACGATATCGACGACTGCTCCGGTTGAAATGATCGGGTTCTCCCTGAGGCCAACCCGCCGCCCGAAGGGCGGCTTCGCTTCGATTCCCTCGTACGCGCCGAAGAACTCGGTCCACGATGCAACTGCCCACAGTGCCTCATCTTGCTGCAACATCGTTGTGGTCTGCTCAAGCAACGTTGGGGCGAGGACGTCGTCCTGATCGAGCAGAAGGAACGAATCCCCGGTCATCTCTTTGATGAGCCGGTTCCTCGCGACACAGACGCCGCGGTTCGGTTGTGCGAACGTCCTGACGAGGTCCGGCTCGCTTCGAGCCCATCGTTCGAATTCGGCGTCGACCTCATCCGATCGCGAGCCGTCATCAATGAGCAGGATCTCGTGAGGCGGTTGTGTCTGGGCGAGCACGGACTCGACGCACTCTGATAGGAAGGTCGTACCACCGAAAACCGGGATCCCCACCGACACCTTCTGCCCACGGTCTGGCCTGCGCCGGGACCGATTACTCGCGACGTCAGGCGGGGTCGGATTCTGAGTGGTGCTGGCAGGCTCACGAGTGGGGTCGTCGAGGAGTGTGGCGAGCTCATCGGAGTCCTCCCACTCGGACACCTCTGGCCACAGGGCCTTCGCGACGCTCCCGCGAGCGGCGAGAATCGGGACACCCGAATCTCGGAGTTCCGCGACCTCTCGTGAGGGCGGCGACAAGGGGTCGCCCAGGATCACGAAAGCGGGCGACAGCGGGGCTCGGTCGACTCGCTGCAGCCGATCCCCCATCGTCCTGCGGATACCCGATACGGCATCCCACGTCGTTCCCGACCACACCGCATCCGGGACGTCGTCGCTGGGTACCGAAATCGTGATTGATGAAGCAGACGCCAACGCCCGAAAGACCTCGCCCGACCGATTGCGCCGCGAAACGGCTCCCGCAACCCAACCATGACGATCGCCCACCGTGCCATCCTTCGACGGTGGCGACGGAAGAGGCTCCGGCTCAACAGCGACATGCGATTCGATCCCAAGAAGTTTGAGTTCGTCAACCACGAACTGGCACGGTGACAGGACCTTGGCCGAGTAGCGATACTGGACCAGCTCCCAATCAACCGTCTCGGCTTCCGGCGATTCGAGATGATCAACAGTGCCCGCTATGAGCATTGTCGACATGAACAATCCATCACCAGCCACTGTGAGGACGATGCGCCGGCGCTCGATCGGCTTCGA
>CAZDIQ010000178.1:0-3994 GCA_964505525.1 uncultured Acidimicrobiaceae bacterium
TCGCACCAGCGTCACAATCCGCTCCACCACTTCTTCGATCGTCATTTCGCCGGTGTCGATGATCACGGCGTCTTCGGCTGGGCGTAGGGGTGATGTCTTTCGTGTCGAGTCTGCGTGGTCACGAGCCGCGAGTTTTTCGGCGATCTCGGCGATGTCCTGACCCTCGGTCTCGGAATCGGTCGCTCTGCGTTCGGCGCGTACGAGGGGCGACGCTGTGAGGTAGACCTTGATGGGGGCATCCGGGAACACGACGGTCCCGATGTCGCGACCCTCGACAACCGCATCCCCGCCATGTGCCTCGACCCACCGCCGTTGGATGTCAACAATCTCGGCCCGCACCCTCGGATGCGCGGACACGGTGCTGACCGCCGCCGTGACAGCATCCGATCGCACCTCGTATGCCACCGACTGATCGTCGATGAGAATGCCACGCTCGTCGTAGTCGATGGTCCGTCGCCCGATCACTGACAAGACAGCGTCCTCGTCATCGATGTCGACGTTTGACTGGAGCACGGCGAGGGTCGCCGCACGATACGTGGCACCGGTGTCCAGGTAGGCGATGCCGAGTTCTTCGGCAACGCGCCGCGAGACGGTGCTCTTCCCCACGCCGCTCGGGCCGTCGATGGTCACGACCACAATGCCCCCAAGGTGTCATAGAACTCGGGCCATGAGACGGCGGCGATGTTCGAATCCAGGATTTCAATCGGTCCCGATGCCCTTGTGGCTGCAACCGCCGCCGCCATGGCTATCCGGTGGTCGTGGAACGTCTCGACCGTTCCACCG
The DNA here is from genome assembly GCA_964505525.1 of uncultured Acidimicrobiaceae bacterium. GTDB lineage: Bacteria > Actinomycetota > Acidimicrobiia > Spongiisociales > UBA5794 > UBA5794. The sequence continues at coordinate 784 of CAZDIQ010000178.1, forward strand.
TTCAGGAAACCCGTGCCCACGACATCGAATCCGTCGGGCACGGTGCTGATGCCGCCATCGAGGGCGACAAGCATGGATTCGACCGCACTGATCCGGTCTGACTCCTTGACCCGTAGTTCGGCGGCATCCCGCACCGATGTGATGCCCTCCGCATATGCCGCCACAACAGCGACAAGCGGCAGCTCGTCAAGGGCGGCTGCAATGAGATCGCCGTCGATCGCGATTCCCTGCAACGACCGTCCGGTCACCGTCACGGACCCGACCGGGTCGCCGCCGACCGAGTCGGTGACAACGGCTTCGACCTCGGCCCCCATCCGATCGAGTATCTCGAGGAACCCGATCCGGCCGGGGTTGAGCGACACCTCGGGTGTGACGATCGTGGACCCTGGCGAGATTGCGGCAGCGGCCCACAGGACCGAGGCTGATGACGGGTCGGCGGGGACGTCGTAGCGCGCCGGAGGTATGGACCCCGGATGGATCCGGAACTTCGTATCGCTCTCGAACTCGCCACGGTCGACGGCCGCAAGCCATCGTTCGGTGTGGTCGCGGAACCCCGGTGGCGAATCGATCGTTGAGGGGCCGTCCCCCACGAGCGCGGCCAACTCGAACGCAGAGCGCACCTGGGCGGACGCAACCCCGATCGTGACATCCGCATGCCCCACCTCGCCTGCACCACCGACCGTGAGCGGTGCGGTCCCCGCTGTTGTCGTGAACCTGCCTCCAAGCTCGGCCAGTGGCGCTTGCAACCGTGTCATGTCGCGTTTGGACAGGGAGGCATCGCCGACGAGCTCGACCTCGATCGGGAGCGTCGAAAGGATCCCTGCGAGGAGTCGCATCGTCGTGCCCGAGTTCCCACAATCGATCGGTGAGTCTGGTTGGATCCAACCGTGGACGCCGGGAGACCTGACCTTATCGCCGGTGATCTCGACGCCGAGGGACCGCATCGCCATCGCGGTCGAAGCGATATCGAGCCCGTAGCCGAGGCCCGTGATGAGGCTGTCCCCCTCTGCCATGGCAGCAAACAGCAACGCCCGATGCGACAGCGACTTGTCACCCGGCACGCGCACAGTGGCCGCGAAGGTCTCGGTCGTCCCTGAGATCGTTCGGCTGATCATGACGCATCCCCAGCAAGGGCATAGATACCGCGGATCTCTTCAATCGTGAGTGCGCGGTAGGCACCCGGTTGGAGGGTCCGATCGGTGATCCCTGCAATGGACACCCTCACCAATTGATCCACCCTCAGCCCGATGGCTTCAAGCATCCGTCGAACCTCGCGCTTGCGACCCTCGGTCATCGTGAGCTCGATGATGGACTTGCCACCGTACGTCGAGACGATTCTCGCCCGGCTCGCCCTGGCGCGACCATCGTCGAGTTCGACACCGTCCATGAGCCACTGCAGATGCTTCGTGCTCGCCGCTTCGAGCGTTCTTGCCTGATACACCTTCTCGATCCCGTAGCGCGGATGAGTGACCCTCAGGGCGAGATCGCCATCGTTGGTCAGCAACATGAGGCCCTCGGAGTGCAGGTCAAGACGACCGACCGGCTTGGTCACTGGTTCGGGTGGCACGAGATCTGCCACCACCGGTCTGCCCTGGGGATCCTCCATCGTGGAGACGACACCCGGCGGCTTGTACACGAGCCAGGTGCGCAGGTCGGGGTCGAGAGGCAACCGGACGCCGTCGACCTCGACCACTGCCGTCGTGGGGTCGATTCGGTCCCCGAGTCCGGCCACCTCACCATCGACCGTGACACGGCCCCGTTCGATGAGGATGTCGGCCTTGCGTCTGGAGGCGATCCCAGAACGCGCGATCAGTTTGTTGAGTCGATGTTCGATGATGACTCCGGTCGCAGAGGCAGTTCGAGCGTTTCGACGATCCCTGCGGGCGGAACGTGGTCCGCAAGCGGCGGGAGATCCGAAACGGAGGCGACACCCATCTTCTCGAGGAACATCGCCGTCGTCCCGTACAAGATCGCCTGCCCCGGTCCCGGTGCCGTTCCCACTTCGGCGACGAGCCCCCTGCGCTCGAGGTTCTTCAGCGCATGATCGGAGTCGACGCCCCGGATCTCGGTGACCTGACCGCGCGAAACCGGCTGCTTGTACGCCACCACGGCAAGTGTCTCCATCGACGCTGCGCTGAGCTTCCTCGCACGATCGGACGTGGCGTACTTCTCGAGATACGGGAGCGCATCGACAGCGGTGTACAACCGCCAGCCGCCCCCGACGTTGCGCAACACGATGCCGTGCGATGCACCGAGCTCCTCGCCGATCGCATCGAGTGCATCGACCACATCGGACTTGGAACATTCGACCACCTCGGCGAGTTCCTCGGTGGTCACGGGTTCCTCGGCGACGAACAGGATGGCTTCAAGGATGCGGGCGATGTCTGTCATGACGCCCCATTCTCGCCGAGTATCGCTCTGAACCGACTGTCGGCTGCTGCCTCATCGTAGGAAATGGCGATGCGCGGTTCCCCGATCTCCTGGCTCACCCGCACAATCCCCCACCGAGCGAGTTCGAGCAAAGCGAGGAAGTACGCCACGATCTCCGCGTCACGCTCACAATGCGCAACGACTTCGTCGAAGTCGCTCGTGACAACCGACGCCATCCGACCCTGCAGATCGACCATGGCATCCTGGACCGAGGGAAGGTCGAAGTCGAGGTGATCGACGTCGGGGTCGAGGATCGGCTCGGCGAACACCCTTTCGGCGATGGCAGCGAATTCTGCGAGATCGACACCGATGGTCACCTCGGCAACGATGCCGGAACCGATGCCTTCCAACCCGATCTGACGCGGGAGGAATCGTTCCGAGGCCTCCATGCGGTGGCGCAGGACCGCGGCCACATCCTTGAAGGTGAGGCAGGCCAGGAGCCGTGACAACAGCCGGTCCCGCTCCTCAGCGAGGGCAAGCTCATCGTCGAGATCAATCGGTTCGTCGTCCGGGAGAAGGTATCTGGCCTTGAGCTGGATCAGCGTGGCAGCAATCAGAAGGAATTCGCTGGCCACCTCGATGTCGAGGTCCGTCATCTCGTCGATGAACGCAACATACTCATTGACAATGCCCACGAGACTGAGTTCCGTGATCTCGAGCTGGTGTGACGTGATCAACTGGAGCAGAAGGTCAAGCGGCCCCTCGAACACCCGTGTTCTGACTTCGAATGACATCGCGGGAGATGGTAGTTGGTCACGGCCACCAGCTTTCGGCTTTCGGT
>CAZDIQ010000179.1:0-3941 GCA_964505525.1 uncultured Acidimicrobiaceae bacterium
GAGGACAGATAACAGATGACAGAGGACAGAGGACAGAGGACAGACCCAGAGGTCGCGTCGCGTCGTCGTTCGCGTCCTCCCTTCAGGGGGGACGGGCGAGCTTGCGAGCCAGGGGGGCGTGCGAGCCTGCGAGCAGCGGGAGAACGAGGCCAACCGAGCGGCCTGCTACGGGTTGCTGGCTGAAAGCTGAAAGCTGAAAGCTGCTTCCGTATCCGTGGGGTGTGGACGAATCGGGTGTAGCGTTCCTGCGCGCAAGCCCGCTGGGCTCGAAGGAGGCTCATGCCGCAGTCTGAATCTCTCGAACATCGAGTCGCTGACGGCATGGATCACGGCCTGCGGGCACGCGGTCTCAAGGTGGCGGTGGTCGGATCGGTCAACAGTGATCTCGTGTTGAGCACCAATCGCATCCCCCGACCGGGCGAGACGATCACCGCAACATCCTCAACCGTGCACAATGGTGGCAAGGGTGCCAACCAGGCCGTTGCGCTAGCCCGGCTCGGGCAGTCGACCTTCCTCATCGGATGCGTCGGCCACGACCCCGACGGTGACCGGTTGATGGCTGCGCTCATCGAGAACGGGGTCGACGTCTCGATGGTGGCGCGGGTGGATGAACCGACGGGGCTTGCCGTGATCGTCGTGGACAAGACCGGTGAGAACACCGTCGTCGGCAACCCCGGTGCGAACTATCAGCTCACCACCGAGCTCATCGCTGAGGCATCCGGGGTTCTCGCCACGGCTGATGCCACGCTTGTCCAGATGGAGATTCCTGCCGAAACGGTTGCCGAGGCCCTCCGCACCGCCGAGGGCACCAGGCTGCTCAATCCCGCACCCGCCGCACCGCTCGACCACAGGATCCTCGAGCACGTCGACGTGCTCCTGCCGAACCGGACCGAACTCGGGGTTCTGGCGGGAGTGGACACCCCGGTCAGCGAACGCGATGTCGTCGAAGCGACGCGACAGCTTGAGTTCGATGGGGTCGTCGTCGTCACGCTCGGATCCGAGGGTGCCATCGCGATCCAACCCGACGGGATCGCCGTCCGGGCCATTCCCCCTGCCGTGCGCGTTGTCGATACGGTCGGTGCGGGAGACGCCTTCTGTGCAGGCTTCACCCATGCAACGGCGCTCGGGCTCAGCCTCGCTGAATGCATGACGATGGCGACCGCGTGCGGCGCTCACGCAACGACGATCCACGGAGCGCAACCCTCGATGCCCACCCATGACGACGCCGCGCGCCTCATTCCCAGGGTGACGCTCGGGTAGCATTCCGGGAATGGACAGGATCGCCGACGGCGTATATCAGTTCGCTACGAATGCGAATGCGTTCGTGGTCGACGGGGACGAAGGCATCACCCTCATCGATACCGGTCTGCCGAATCGCCACGGTGTGATCATCGAGTCGCTCGAGCACATCGGACGATCAGCAAAGGACATCGTCTCGATTCTTCTCACGCACGGTCACGTCGATCACTACGGAAGCGCCGCGGCACTCCATGCTGCATCGTCCGCGACCGTGTACGCATCGCACATCGATGCTGGGGTGATCCGTGGTGACCGACCTCCTCATGCCCCACCGAGATTCGAGGGCATGCCGTTCATCGGCCGGCTCATGAAGCTGATGCCGGACGCGGACAACCTCGATGTCGACAACATCGTCGCCGAGGGTTTCGACGCATCGATGCCTAAGGACTTCTCGGTGATCGACACTCCGGGGCACACCGACGGGCATCTCTCGTTCCTTCTCGATCGGGGAGGCGGCGTCATGTTCGTCGGTGACGCCGCCGTCAGCTCGAAGGGGGAGGTCAAACGCGGGTTCTTCAACAAGTCGACCGCGGCTTTCGATGCGAGCATCTCGCACCTCGCCTCCTTCGACTTCAACGTCGCCTGCTTCGGTCACTCTGGGCCGATCAAGGTCGGTGCCTCAGCCGCATTCAAGCGGTTCAGCCGCTGAGAGCCAGGTTCCGCGCCACCGTCTTCACGTTCGCGGTCAACCCGTCCCAGTCGCCCACCGCAACCATGCGCGGGGGGACGAGCGCCGAGCCAAGGCCGACGGCGACGGCCCCCGCCCCGAACCACGCCGCGAGCGATTCAGCTGATGGGTCGATCCCGCCGGTCGGCATGACCTTGATGTCAGGACACGGTGCCCTGACGGCCGACAGGAACCCGGGACCACCGAGACTGCTTGCGGGAAACAGCTTCACGATCTCGCTTCCCATCTCGTGACCCCTGAGAATCTCGGTCAACGTGCCACAACCAGGTATGTATGGGACCCCGAAGTCGCGACAGACGCCCGCCACCGCCTCGCTTGTCGCAGGCCCGACCACGAAACGGGCACCACTTTCGATGTACGAGCGGGCGGCATCGGCTGTGGTGATCGATCCGGCACCGATCACCATCTCGGGCAGGTGGTCGCCGAGCAAGGGAACCAGCCGTTCGAATGTTGATGCAGCATCGGCGCTCCGGTTCGTGAACTCCACGGTCGAGAACCCGTTCTCGAACAGGATCTCTGCGACATACACGACGACATTGACATCGTCGTGGTTGAACACGGGGACGATTCGATCGCGTTCGATTGTCGCGACCGGGGAGAGCCGGGTCATGTCACACCGGATCCCGCAGGACAGGGCATGTCATGCAGTGGCCACCACCCCGACCGCGGCCGAGCTCGGAACCCTCGATCTCAAGCACCGTCACACCCGCCTGGCGAAGTTTCTCGTTCGTCCATTCGTTGCGCCGGTAGGCAACGACGGTCCCCGGCGCAAGCGCCACAACGTTGTTGCCGTCATCCCACTGTTCGCGCTCCTGCTGATAGGCATCACCGCCGGTGGGAACAACGCGCAGCTCGTTCAGACCGAGTGCCTTGCGCACGACGTCGATCCAACCGTCGGCCTCTGCAACAACATCGATACCGCCGTCGTCTGACGGGTAATAGCTCACGGACCGGATGACATCGATGACGGGTTGGTAGACGGTCACGAGGTCGACATCGCAGAATGTGAAGACGGTGTCGAGATGCATCGTCGCTCGGTCCGAGGGCATCTTTGCGGCGATGACCCGTTCGGCAGCACCCTCCTCGAACAGCCGCTTGGCAACCTGACCGACCGCCTGATAGGTCGTGCGCTCCCCCATGCCGATGAGCACGACGCCGTTGCCGATCGGCATGACATCGCCCCCTTCCATCATCGCGTTGCCGCGATTCTTCTCAGGCGGGTCGCCCCACCACACCTTGAAGTCGCCATCTCTGAACTCGGGATGGAACTTGTAGATCGCTGCGAGGTGCAGCGTCTCTTTGCGGCGGGCGGGAAAGAACATCGGGTTGAACGTCACCCCGCCATAGATCCAGCACGAACTGTCACGTGTGAAGAGCTGGTTCGGCAACGGGGGAATCGCAAACTCCGAGGGACCCCATGCCTTCGCCACTGCGGTTCCCAAGTCCCCTGGCAGTTCACCGACCGTGAGCCCTCCGATCAGATGGCTCACGAGGGTTTCGGCGTCGAGTTCATCCATCCAGTCGCGCAGATCCTGCGCCCCGAGAACACCGACGTCGTCAGGTGTGAGCTTGCGGTCGAGGACGTACGCACGCCCTTCCTTCGTGGCGACCACATCCTCGAGGAGTTCGTGGATGTACATGACGTGGACGCCGTAGTCGTTGCGCATCAAGTCGACGAATGCGTCGTGTTCGGTACCAGCCTTCTTTGCCCAGATCACGTCGTCGAACAGGAGCTCGGCGGCGTTCGACGGTGTGAGACGATGCAACTCAAGACCCGGTCGGTGAACAATCACCTTCCTGAGCACACCGACCTCAGAGTGGACACCGAATTCGGCGGCAGAATCTTGCGTAGGCATTGAGGAGGACAATAGCTTTCAGTCGACAGTTCTCAGCTTTCAGTCGACAGTTCAGTACAGATGACAGATGACAGATGACAGATGACAGATGACAGATG
>CAZDIQ010000180.1:0-3930 GCA_964505525.1 uncultured Acidimicrobiaceae bacterium
CGCATGATCCGTGGCAGCGATACCAACTGCACCCCGACCATCGAGCGACCGGGCTCGCCGCGGTCGATGGTGTCGTGAGCGCTCGGGAACCCCTTGCCATGCCCGACAGCGGTCTGCCAGCACACCGCCCGGAGGCCATCTTGTTGTGGTCAGCCGATGAGCCAGACCACGCCGAACCCGCAACCGAGCAATGGGCGACCCGCAAGATCGAAGCCCTCCTGTGTCACTCGAGCCAGGCCGAGACGACAATGGCGGACGCTCACGGCGGTGCGTCCGAACGCGAGGCATTCGATGCGAGGATCCGCCAGTGGCTCACATCCAACGGGGAGCCATTCGGGACCGGGCCATCGGAGACCTTCAAGCGACTGACACCATGACCAAGGCGACGAAAGAGAGTCAGATGTGAACGTGCTCGTACTCGGAACAGGGATCGTCGGCTCTGCCGCCATCTGGGACCTCATCCGCCGTGGCCACGACGTCAAGGGGGCGGACGCGTCCGAGGAGGCAGCCCAGGTCGCACGTGAGCGGTTCGGTATCGATGTGGATGTGGTGGACGTCACCGACGACGAAACCCTGCGCAACCTCCTCCACCCCTACGACCTCGTGGTGTCGGCGGTGCCGTACCGATTCGGTGAGTCGGTCACCCGGGCCGCCATCGCGACGGGTACCCATTGCCTCGACTTCGGTGGCAATCCGACCGTCGTGGCCGCCCAGATCGCACTCGACAGCACCGCAGCGGACGCCGGCGTTCTCATCGTGCCCGATTGCGGACTCGCGCCTGGGGTTGCGAACGTGATGGCGACACAGCTCATCGATGATGCGCTCGCTTCGCAAGCTGTGATCGACAGTGTCCAGATCCGTGTCGGAGCACTCCCCCAGGAGCCGACCGGAACACTCAAGTACCAGTTGGCCTTCAATCCCGCCGGGCTCATCAACGAGTACGCAGAACCGTGTGAGGTTCTCGTCGACGGCCAGCACACAACCGTCGAACCCCTCGAACGCACCGAGGAGGTGGCGTGGGATGGTTGGGGACCGCTCGAGGCATTCTCGACCGCCGGGGGCACCTCCCGCATGTGTGTGGACTTCGAAGGTCGCGTTCGTGATCTCGAATACAAGACGCTCAGGTTCCCCGGACACGGGGTCATCTTCCGCACCTTCTACGACCTCGGTCTGTTCGATGAGCGTCCGGACTCGAACGGGCGCTCGCCTCGTGACGTCCTTCTCGACGCCCTCGATGCCCACCTGCCACGCGGCGGCCCTGACCTCGTCTTGGTCCGTGTAACCCTCGAGGCGGAAGGTCGGACGGTGACCATGGACATCGAGGATGTCGAGCAGGGTGGCTTCACCGCCCTTGCGAGAACAACCGCCTTCCCTGCAACGGCGCTGGCGCACCTGATCCTGAACGGCGATGTGTCACAACGCGGTGTTCGCACGATGCACCAGGCCGTGGATGGTCGCCCGCTTCTTCGAGAGCTCGAAGAGGTGAATATCCGCGTCGCACAGTCCTCGTGAGGGTGAAACCAGCCGACGGATTCTCGCTAGTGTGTTGGCGATGAGCAATCCCGTAGCAGTCGTACCAGGCGGAACCGGATCGGTCGGTCGATGTCTCCTACCGCTTCTCCTCGACCGCGGCTTCAACGTCGCTGCCACCTATCTCCTACCGGATGAGGCCACCTCACTCGAGGCGACGCTCGACTACGACGAAGACCGTCTGATCCTGCGCAGGGTCGATGTTGCGGATGCGACCGCGGTCAATACCTTTATGGCGAGTGCTGCCGAAGCCTTCGGTCCGATCAATGTGATGTGCTCGCTCGTGGGTGGATGGTCCGGAGGCAGGGACGTCAGCGAGACCGATGACGTACGCCTCGACCGGATGATCGATTTGAACCTCCGCACGGCATGGAACACGACACGGGCAGCCATCGGTCACATGGATGAGGAGTGGGGACGCATCATCTTGATGGGCTCGAAGCATGCGATCGATGCGCCTGCGGGCCAGGCGGCATACAACGTCGCAAAGTCGGGCGTCATTGCCCTCGCCAAGTCGGTTGCAACCGAGCTGCTGGACACGAACACGACGTGCAACGCACTCCTCCCATCGGTCATCAACACAGACGCCACCCGGGCTGCCCTCCCCTACGCCGACTACGTGAACTGGCCACAACCTCAGGAAATCGCCGACGTGATCAACTTCCTTGCGAGCAAGGAATCCAAGGTCATCAACGGCGCATTCATCCCCGTATGGGGATCCGCCCTGATCTGATCACGGTAGGGTGCCCGCCATGACCGGCGATACGTGCATCTTCTGCAAGATCGTGGCGGACGAGTTGCCGTCGACCCGGGTCGACGAGGATGACCGGACCATCACGTTCATGGACATCAACCCGGTATCGCGTGGCCACGCGCTTGTGATTCCGAGGACTCACGCCACGGATCTGGACGACATCGACTCTGAGGACCTCGCTGCCGTGTCGGCGGCATGTCACCGACTCGCAACGCGGATGCCCGGGACGCTCGGAGCCGACGGCGTCAACCTCCTCGTCTGTAGCGGCCCTGCCGCATGGCAAACCGTCTTCCACTTCCACATGCATGTCATCCCGCGCTACGCCGGCGACGGAGTCGGCCCACCGTGGCCCCACGTCCCCGGGGACATGGACGAGATCAAAGCCGCCGCCGAGCAACTCCGGGCCTGACACCGCCGCTCTCCTGGAAGGGGCGACAACGTGTTTACGGATCTGTATACTTGCCGCATGGCCACCACGAAGATGCTCCGAGTCTCGGAACGGACCCACGAAGGGTTCAAGCGCGAAGCGACCCGTCGTGGTGAATCGATCGACGCCGTGGCAAGTGCCGCCCTGCGGGCACTACGCCAGAAAGAGATGGGCGAACAGCTCGCCGGTCCGCTCGATGAGGACGAGAACGATTGGCTCGATGCATCGCTGCGGTGACATCCTTGCCGCCGATCTCGGTCTGCCTGACGGAAGCGAGGCCGGTTTCCAGCGACCGGTAGTCATCGTCACCGCTCAGGCTGTGCTCGATCACGGCCCGACGGTCGTCCACGTCGTTCCTCTGACCACGACCGTCCGCGGCTATCGATCCGAGGTCACCATTTCGCCCGACGTTGACAACGGTCTCGAAGCCACTTCGGCCGCCCAATGCCAGCACGTCCGCGCCATCTCCGTCCAACGACTCGCCAACACAAGCGGCAATGTCGGGCCGCACGCCCTCGCCCAGATCCGCGAAGCACTCGCTGACCTGTTCGACCTCTGAGCGGTACCCGGGCCGCAACCCCAGGTGCTTGGGCGCGGCAGGTTGACTAGCTGCCTTCGCTGGACAGTCGTCTGCGCACGCGGATCGGTGCCATTGGTCCGAGTTCTCCTGCACCGGTGTCGGACTCGTCCATCTCTCCGGCCCAACGACCGTAGGCACGTGACAGTGGCCACGCGGTGAGTCCGTGGAGCATGACGCTGAGCCCGACTGTCGCTGCGATGATCGTCAGCGTGAGCCGGTTCGCGACGGGATCTGTCTCGGCGATGATCGTGCCTGCGAAAACGAGGCTCGCGAGACCGCGCGGTCCGAACCAACCGATGTAGGCGATTGTCGGAAGCGACATCTTCGCACCGAACAGCGAGATCGCCACGGGAACCATGCGGATGACGGTCAGGCTGAGGCACGCGTACACGACGATGGGGACAGTCATCAAGGACAAGGCCGGTCCGAGCATCACGATTCCGAACACGAGGAACGAGGCCATCGTCAGCAGGTCCGCGAGCGACTCGGAGAACTCGAACACGTCTGCGTACTTCTCGCGCACCAGCCCACCGAAGATCATCCCACCGACAAACGCGGCGATGAACCCGGAACCGTTGAGCGGATGTGCCGTGAGGTAGCAGAGGATCGCAAGGGTCGGCACACCGACCTGGCGCCACG
>CAZDIQ010000181.1:0-1678 GCA_964505525.1 uncultured Acidimicrobiaceae bacterium
TCAACCCCATGCTCACGGCGGGTGTCATGTGGATCATCTTCGGATCGTTCTTTCGGTTCACTATCAACGGCGGTGAAACACCGTATGTCGTCTACCTGCTGTCGGGAATCCTGCTGATCACCTACTTCGGGCAGGCTGTCACGGCCGCCGGATCTGCGATTGTGAACAGCGCTGGCATTCTCACGAAGGTCTACATCCCGCCGGAAGTGTTCTCGGTATCGGCCGCGATCGCTGCCGGGGTGAATTTCTTGATCAGTCTCACCATTCTGCTCGTCATCCAGCTTGTGACCGGTGTGGGGATACCTTGGACGGCACCTTTGGTGATCGTGCCAGTGTTTGCGATGCTGCTCCTCACCGCTGGTCTTGGCCTGCTGATCGCGTCGGCTGCCGTCCATTTCTTCGACATCCTTGACCTCACTGGTGTTGCGATTCAGCTCCTGAGCTACCTCACCCCCACGTTCTACCCCATCGAATTCATACCAGTGGAGTTTCAGTGGATCATCAACATCAACCCGCTGTACTCCTATCTGACCGTGTTCCGCGAGATGATCTACGGATCTGCGGGCGCCGAGCTGTGGATGTGGGGCTATATGGGACTCACCGCTGTGGTGGCGTTTGTCCTTGGCGTGTATGTCTTCTCTCGAAGCTGGAGGCGATTGGTCGTCCTGCTATGACCGAGAGCGCGATCAGCGTTCAGGACGTCCGCCTGGAATACCGGCTCTCGCGTTCGAATATCGGTTCGTTCAAGGAATACGCGATCCAGGCGATCAAACGACAGGTCCGCTACGAGTCGCTTTGGGCGCTCGATGGTGTGGCATTCGAGGTCGCCAAGGGCGAAGTGTTCGGAGTTGTCGGACCAAACGGTGCCGGCAAGTCGACGCTGTTGAAGATCATGGCGCGTGTCCTTCCTCCCACTGAGGGCCGAGTCATTGTGCGGGGATCGGTTGCCCCGATGATCGAACTCGGTGCCGGTTTCAACACCGACCTCACAGGCTTCGAGAACACGGTCATGTACGGCACGCTGTTGGGCCGGACTCCCGAACACATGCGGACCCGAGCTCCCGCCATCGCCGAGTGGGCCGACCTCGCGGACTACATGGATGTGCCGCTGCGGTCTTACTCCTCGGGCATGTTGGCCCGCCTCGCATTTTCGGTCGCAACCGACATCGATCCGGACATTTTGGTGGTCGACGAAGTCTTGTCAGTCGGCGATGCCGCATTCCGGTTGCGATCAGAGGAACGGATCGAGCAGCTGATCAAAGCCGGTGCTTCCGTGGTGCTCGTGTCGCATGACCTCGACACGGTTGCACGGATGGCAGATAGGGTCATGTGGCTGGACAAAGGCAAACCCGAGGCGATCGGAGACCCAGGTGACGTCATCGGGGCATACAGAGCAAGCGTGAACGACGGGAATCCCCATGCCACAGAGTGAACCAAGAGCCGAAGCCACAGTGACATCGCCAATTGTTGCCTTCACCGTGGTCGCTCGAAACTACCTTGCGCACGCCCGAGTCCTGGCTGATTCGGTTACCAGGTCGAATCCTGACGCTCAGTTCTATGTGTTTGTCCTCGACGACGACGGCAAAGGCGACCTCGCAGACGAACCTTTCCTGACACTCACTCCGACCGACGTGTTTGACCAGGAAGAATTCAACACGTTGGTGTCCATCTACAGCGT
>CAZDIQ010000181.1:1778-3905 GCA_964505525.1 uncultured Acidimicrobiaceae bacterium
ATCTACAACCTGGGGTTTGTGGCAATCGGGCAGTCATCGCGGCCATTCCTCGATTGGTGGTGGGAGCGCCTCGAACGGGACTGCATCGTCGCACCCGAGGATGGCTTGTTTGTGGATCAGAAGTGGGTGGACTTCGTGCCTGGTCTATTCGAGCACTACATCTTGAAGGACCCGGGATACAACGTCGCGTATTGGAACCTCGGTGAGCGGAACCTCGAGTGGACTGACGACGGATACACGGTCGATGGCAACCCCCTTGTGTTTGCACACTTCAGCGGTTTCGACCCCACCAAACCTCATGTGCTGTCCAAACACACGCTTCCGACACCAAGGGTTCTGATCAGTCAGAATCCTGTGGTCGCGCAGATAACCGGTGAGTACGCCAAGGCCATGCTCAAAGCGGGCTACATCGAAGCTCAGACCGAAACGTATCGACTCGACACGCTGTCCAATGGACTTCGCTACGACCGTGTGATGAAACGCTTGTATCGCTCCGCGCTGCTCGATTTTGAAGACCCGGATGTCGAGGACGCCGACGCACCCCCGAATCCGTTCACTGATGCTGACGTGTTCCTTGAGTGGCTCAGGGAACCTGCCAACCCGAAGGTTCGGAATTCCATATCCAGGTACTTGTACGCACTGTGGACGACCCGTGCGGATCTCGAAATGGCGTATGGAGACCCGCTCAAGATGGATCCGTCGAGCTATCTGCGTTGGGTGATCGACTATGGGCGCAAGGAAGAGCAGATTCCCGCTTCTCTGCTCCCGAACCTCGGCAGCCGACAATCGGACCGCCCGAGCCAATCGCCGGTGGTGAAGCCGACACCCGGGGTCAACGTGACCGGCTATCTTCGAGCGGAGCTCGGCGTGGGAGAGGCCGCCCGCCAGATGGCGGAGACCGTCCGTCTCGCCGGAGAACCGCTTGCCCTTCTTGCGTACTCAGGTACTGCGGCTCGCGAAGAGCATCCGATAGGTGATGTTCTCGAGGCCGGACTCGACGTGCCGCCATTCGACGTAAACATCGTCACGATCAACGCGGACTCAACCGTGCAGTTCGCTGCAGATGTCGGCACTTCCTTCTTCCGGGGCCGATACACCATTGGGATGTGGGCTTGGGAAGTCGAGGAGTTCCCGGACGCCTGGTCGCCAGCCTTCGATGTCGTCGACGAGGTCTGGATGAACTCGAAGTATGCGACGGACATCGTGGCGAAGGTTTCGCCTGTACCCGTTCACAACTTCCCGTTGGCGATCCCATCCAGGCAAGTCGAGGCGCTGGACAAGTCCGAACTGGGTCTGCCCGACCGTTTCATGTTCTTGTTCAGCTTCGACTTCTTCAGCATCTATCAACGCAAGAACCCCTCGGCAGTGGTGGAGGCGTTCAAACTCGCCTTTCACGAAAACGAGGGGCCGATCCTCATGATCAAGAGCATCAACGGCGACAAACGACTGGAGCACCTTGAGGCTCTGAGAATGGCTGCCGGAGACCGATCCGACATTTTTCTCGTGGACGGGTATCTGCCCTCGGATCAGAAGAATCGCCTGATGGCGACATGCGACGCCTACGTGTCTTTGCACCGCTCAGAGGGATTCGGATTGACGATGGCAGAGGCGATGGCTCAAGGAAAGCCGACCATCGCCACGAACTACTCGGGCAATCTTGACTTCATGGACAAGACGAACAGCTACCTCGTCGACTACACGATGACGACGGTACCGAAGGGATGCGATCCGTATCCGGTCGGAGCCGCGTGGGCCGAACCCAGCGTCGAGCATGCCGCAGAGCTGATGCGAACGGTGTACGAGAACCAATCTGACGCCAAGCGAATCGGTGAGATGGCCAAGGAGTCCATTGCATCTGGCCACTCGCCGGAAGCCCGCGTTGGTCTGCTGCATCGGCACATCGCCCGGATTCGGTCCAATCGCAGCTATTGGCGGGAGCGTGACTCCTCGGCTAGCAAGGGATTGGTAGGTGTACCCCACGCCTTGTCGGCTGCCAAGGTCGCCGTTGAACGTCCTGTCGCGAACCGATGGCTTGAGGACGAGCCTGGGGGCGTCCGAGACGTGTTGCGCGGTGGTGCCCTGTCGATTCTCCGACCAGCATTCGCTCGTGGTCGCGCGATCGACGAG
>CAZDIQ010000182.1:0-3888 GCA_964505525.1 uncultured Acidimicrobiaceae bacterium
ATCCCCCTCCTGCAGGACCGCCCGGCTACCACTCCTCCACGGGCATTCGTGTGCAGAAACCTCGTGTGCGAGCTGCCTGTCGAGACCCGGGGCGACCTCGCCCGTCTGCTCGCGCAATAGCCACAGCAGTCAAATCGTTCCCGTTGGTAACCTCATTTCCATGGACGTAATCCGACGCCAGCAACAGCCTCCGATGAGGCGGCCGACGGCCATCATCGCGTTCGGAGGATGGAACGACGCCTGCGACGTTGCATCGAACGCCGCGAATTTCATCATCGATGCCCACGAGATCACATCGACGTTTGCCGAAATCGAGCCTGATCCGTTCTACGACTTCCAACAGCACCGACCGACCATCGAGATCCGCAGTGGCGTCGCACAGAGTGTGGTCTGGCCCTCGGTGGCGTTCACCGCGATTTCGCGGAGGACGGACGACCGCGATCTCATCGTCGTATCCGGCCCGGAACCCAACTTCAAGTGGAAGACCTTCGCTCGTTCGCTCGTCGAGGTCCTCGACGGAATGGGGGTCGAAGACGTGATACTCATCGGTGCCTATGTCGGTGCCATCGGTCATGACCAGCCGGTCACGCTTGCCGGAGTCGGAACGGATTCCCTGAGCGTCGTGCGCAGCGGTCTCGACAGCTCGACGTACACGGGCCCGACCGGCATGACCGGCGTCGTGCAGGGGGCGTGCAAGGAAGCGGGTATCCGGTCACTTTCGATCTGGGCCGCAACGCCCCCGTACCTGAGCGGCAACCCGTATCCGAAGGCGGTCCTTGCGATCATCGAGAAGATCTCGGACATAACGAACCTCCACATCGACACATCCGAACTCATCGCCATCGACGCCGAATACACCCAGCGCGTCGATGAAGCGCTCGAAGAAGCAGGTTCTGACGTCAGCGAGTTCCTCGAGGAGATCGAGTCATACGACGAGCCGCTCCTCGGTTCCC
Source organism: uncultured Acidimicrobiaceae bacterium (assembly GCA_964505525.1). Taxonomy (GTDB): domain Bacteria; phylum Actinomycetota; class Acidimicrobiia; order Spongiisociales; family UBA5794; genus UBA5794. The sequence continues at coordinate 954 of CAZDIQ010000182.1, forward strand.
TCACAGGGATCCGACCGGTCATCGATCCACCTGCCTCGTCACTCGATCCCGACCAGGCAGAGGATCTGGTGGACGAGATCGTCCGGTTCCTCGAGGGCGATTCGTAGACCTCGTCATGGACCAAGTCGAGATCGCGAAACTCATCCACCTGCTGTCCGCTGCTGTCTGGGGCGGTGGCGTCATCGTTATCGGATTCCTCGTGGGTGCCGTTCGTGCCCAAACCGACGACCGGGAGGTGCTACGGGCAATGGCACGACGATACGGGGTCGTGTCGTGGGTGGCGCTCGGTCTCGCCATGGCGAGCGGACTCTGGCTGTACTACACGGTCGGGTGGGCAGAGCCCGCGCTCTTCCAGGTCAAGTGGACACTCATCACCATCGTGATCGCCGTCACCTTGATCCACCACGTGTTCGCCAAACGCTTGACACCGGCGGTGCGTGGGATCACCCAGGTCCTCATCCTTGTGCTCACGATCGGTGTGTTCGCCGCGGCGGTATCACTCCCGGGGTGACCGCACCACCGATCGGGATCGACACTGGTCTCGCCACAAAGTAGGTCCGCAATTGCGGACCTACTTTGTGGACAGCGGGATCGACCCTGGACGCAGAACACCCCGCCGGCGGGCGGGGTATTCGGTCAGCTAGCGCTTCTTCTTGTGCCTGTTGGCCTTGAGCCGCTTGCGGTACTTGTGCTTGCTCATCTTCTTTCGGCGCTTTTTGATCAGCGAACCCATGTATGTAAACCCCTCAACGCGAGAATCATGATGTCGATGCGGAACTTGCGTCGTCGCGGGCCGCACACGTCTTTGGCAGGATAGGTGGTTTGTGGCGCTGATGGCCGTCGTTGACCGTTCGTTCTCGTATCATTGTCCGATGCAACCGCTCATCGGAATCACAGGGCGCCCCAAGTACATCGAGTCGGTCGGTTCACCGCTGAAGGCGTATTCGGCCTTCCACACCTACACCGACGGAGTTCTCGCAGCAGGCGGAACGCCGGTGATCCTTGTTCCCACCGAGGACGATCTCATCGAGGGACTCCTTGACCGCATCGACGGTCTCGTCATGACCGGAGGAGGGGACATCGACCCTGATCGCTACGGGGAGGAGGTCCACTGCCAGCTCGTGGGTGTCGACGACGAGCGCGACCGATTCGAGATTTCGCTCGCACGCATGGCGCTTGCACGCAAGATCCCGACGTTCGCCATCTGTCGTGGGCTGCAGGTCGTCAACGTCGCTCTCGGGGGAACCCTGATACAGGACCTGCCATCCGAGCGGGATGTGCACGGCCACGATGTGATCGGCGAATCCGCCTACCTCCCCCATTCGGACGTCACCATCGAGCCCGATTGTCGGATCGCGGCGATTATCGGTCCCGGAACCCAGGGTGTGAACTCACTCCACCACCAGGCCGTCGACGATCTCGGCACCGGCTTGCGGGTTGTCGGCCGCGCCGACGACGGGACCGTCGAGGCCATCGAGCACGAGGATCAGGATTGGCCGATGATTGCAGTGCAGTGGCACCCGGAGTTCCTTCGCATGCGCGACCACGAGCCATCCGACGACCTCTTCACCGCATTCGTCGAGATGGCAGAAAAGTACCGAGCAGACCGCTGACGTGACTTCACACGTCGTCTTTGTGTGTTCCGGCAACATCTGCAGGTCACCACTGGCCGAGTACGTCGCACGACGGACGTTCGGCGAATCCGTCTTCACCTTCCAAAGCGTGGGAACACACGGTCACGCCGGCTTCGGGGCCACGCCGGAGATGATCGCGGTCGGCGACGACCTTGATGTCGACCTCCGCCCTCACCGGTCGCGTGGGTTGTCCGAGATCACGCAACCGGACCTCTTTCTGTGTATGGATCAGTGGCACATCGACGCGTGCGCACGGGCGTTCCCCGAGATGCCCGCCGAATCGATACGACTGCTCGCTGACCGGCCGGTTCCCGATCCGTATGGACTCGACGCCCGTGCATACGCTGCGGTGGGTCAACAGATCGAGCGGGCCATCGCAGCCCTTGATCTCGGGATCTCCGGGACCTAGAGGAGGCCGTCCGGGTCGACTCGCAACGCGAGCACTTCGCCTGCCTGTCCAAGCACCCCACTCATCGCGCCGATCACCCTCCCACGGGTCTCTGACGTAGCAAACGCAAGCGCCGTCGGACCGGCACCCGCCCAGCACGCGTGGACCGCGCCCGCGCCGATCGCCGCCGCGATGAGATCAGCTGTTATCGGGGACAGACCAGCTCTGGGTTCCTCGTGGAGCTCGTCGCCCGCGGCGTGGGCGAGCACGTCACCGTTGCCCCGTGCGAGACCTTCGATCAGGAACGCCATGCGTCCGAGCGAGCGGACAACGGCGTCGCGCGACACGGTGCCCGCAAGGACCGCCCTCGCCTGACTTGTACGCAACGGCGTCGACGGAATGGCAACCACCGGCAAGAGGGACTCGTGCAGATCGAGGCGCTGTACGCCGTCTGGCACGGCTGCCACAAGACCGCCGAAGACGGTTGCGGCGGCGTTGTCGGGGTGCCCCTCGATGTCGGAAATGAGGGAGAACACGATTGCGGGATCCAGGCGCGCACCAGTTGCCTGTATGGAAGCCGCTGCGACCGAAGCAGCGACCGCCGCTGACGATCCGAGTCCGCGTGCTCGTGGGATTTCGTTGGCCAACGTGATGTGCATCGGTCTGCCCACCGACCGTTGCACAACGACCGATATGAGGTCGGAGTCCGACAGTTTGCCGGTCGAACCACCCTCCGTGAGCATCATGGAAGTCGACACTTCAGCCGTCGCCTTACATCGAAGCGACAGGGCCAACGCGATCGTGTCGAACCCGGGCCCCAGGTTCGCCGCCGATGCCGGTGCAGAAGCCTCCCCGATCATCGACACGCCAGATCTGTGAAATTGCGCAGTGCCATAACGGACGAGTGTAAGGG
>CAZDIQ010000183.1:0-2404 GCA_964505525.1 uncultured Acidimicrobiaceae bacterium
CTGAACCACTATCTATCCTTCCCCGATGCCCTTGATTTCCGTCCATGATCTCGCTCAGCGATTGGGTGAGCCCGGGCTTGTGGTTGTCGATTGTCGGTGGGCGCTCAATGAGCCGGACCACGGGCGATCGGCGTATCGGACGGGGCACATTCCTGGTGCGGTCTTTGCGGACCTTGAGACCGATCTTTCGGGCGAGTCGGGTCCCGGGCGTCACCCGTTGCCCGAACCGGACGTCTTCGACCTGACTTTGGGTCGATGGGGCATCGACCCCGGTTCGGCCGTCGTTGCGTACGACGATGCCGGTGGATCGATCGCGGCGAGACTCTGGTGGATGTTGACCGATCAGGGACATGCCGCCACCTATGTGCTCGACGGTGGAATCCCGGCGTGGATCGCGGATGGCCATCCCGTGGAATCTGGCGAGGATCGATCCGTGTCAGGCGGTGCGGCTGGCATCGCAACGTCGCCGTGGGCAGGTGTCGTGACGATCCAAGAAGTCGCTGATCGCGGACCTTCTGTCGTCGTCGATGCACGAGCGCCTGAGCGATATCGAGGCGACACGGAACCGATCGACGCACGGGCGGGCCACATCCCGGGGGCCATCAATCTCCCGACGGCGGGCAATCTTGACAACGGGCTGTTCCTCGGAACAAGGGAACTCAGAGAGCGGTACCGCGATGCAGGCGTGGTCGAACCGGGTGTCATCATGCATTGCGGATCGGGCGTCACCGCATGTCACAACATCCTCGCCATGGAACTGGCAGGACTCCCCCGCCCCCTGCTCTACGTCGGAAGCTGGAGCGAATGGGCAAGCACGGATCGACCAGCAGCAATGGGTGAAGCCCCGTAAGAGAGCTTTCCGCTTTCCGCTCTCCGCCAGCACCTGTCCATGATCCATCATCCATAATCCAGTATCCAGGATGCGTTCCGACGAAACGCGCACTGCCTTACCCTGCCGTAATGTCCGTGCGCGCCACACCCAAAGAACTCATCGAAGCGAAACTCGGGCGGGTCGAATTCACGCTGATGCTCTCGATGACGATGGCGGTCGTGGCGCTTGCAATCGACACCATCCTTCCTGCCTTCGGTGCCCTGCGCGAAGAGTTCGATCTCGCGACCGACTCGAACAACGTCGCCGCCATCGTCACCCTCTTCTTCTTCGGGCTGGCGGCCGGCCAGCTCATCTGGGGACCCCTTTCTGATGCGTTCGGACGCAAGAAGATCCTGTACTCGGGTCTCGCGGTGTACGTTGTGGCCGCTGTCGCCTCGGCTCTTGCGCCGTCACTCGAGTTCCTACTGATCGCACGATTCATCTGGGGGTTCGGTGCTGCCGGTCCGCAGGTGATCGCCAGATCGGTCGTCAGGGATGCGTACTCGGGGTCTTCGATGGCGAGGGCGATGTCATTCATCATGGCCGTGTTCATCCTCATCCCCATCATCGCTCCCACCCTCGGAGCTGCCATCCTTCTGGTCGGTCCATGGCCGTGGATGTTCGGCTTCACAGCCTTGTTCGCAATCGGCATCTCCATCTGGACACTTCGACTCCCGGAAACTCTGCCGTCCGATCATCGCATACCGTTCACATTTTCCAGACTGACAATGGCGGCAAAGTACGTCGTGACCAACCGCATGACGATGGGGTACACGCTCGCCCAGGCGACGGTGTTCGGATTCTTCGCGTCCTACCTGGCTTCGTCCCAACTGATCTACGAAGACATCTTCGGTATCGACACACTGTTCCCGCTGGTGTTCGGCGGGTCGGCGGCGATCATGGGTGCGGTGATGCTGTACAACACCAAGTTGCTGAAGAGATTCGACCTGCGCCCCCTGTTGCGGACGGTCTTCACGATCTATCTGGTCGGCGGCATCGTTCTGGGGATCATTGTTTGGGTCACCGACGGACTGCCGTCGTTCTGGGTCTTCTTTGTGGCCATGCTGCCGATCTTCATCGGGCACGCCCTGTTGATTCCGAACCTGAACGCGATCGCCATGATCCCGATGGGAGCTGTTGCCGGGACGGCGTCAGCGATCGTCGGCACGATGGCCACGCTCGGTGGTGCCTCGATCGGGATCTTCATCGATCGCATGTACGACGGGAATCTCATCCCCTTCGGCATGGCCGCCGCCATCAGCGGCATCGTCGCATTCGGTCTCTCCATCTGGGCCGAACGGGGCTACGAGGCATCCGTCGCAAAGGCACCCGATGCCGACGCGGCACACGTCCAGGATGCAATCGACGGAGCCGCCCTCGCACCGATCACCGCGACAGAGGGCTGACAGCCGAAGGCTGTCAGCTCAGACCAATCACTTCGCCTTCTTCGGTGAGGTCGATGGTGTGGGCGGCCGGGTTGAGACCGAGGCCTGGCATGCGATTGATCGAACCTGTCAACGGCAGGATGAAGCC
>CAZDIQ010000183.1:2504-3877 GCA_964505525.1 uncultured Acidimicrobiaceae bacterium
GACATGTCGTCGGGATAGAGCATCTTGAAGTTCGATCCCTTCGCAGCCGCCGCCTCGACCACCTCGGCGAGGTCGACCATCCCGTCGGCACCACCGGCATGGGGGGATGCGATCGCCCATGCGACACCCTCCTCGTCGGCCACGGATGCGATCGCCCGATGCTCGGATTCGTGGTCGGTGGGAAAGGAGTTGATGGCTACCACAGGGGTCACGCCGTGCTGGCGAACATTCATGATGTGACGTCGTAGGTTGTCGGCCCCGACGAGGACATCATCGGGGTTCTCGGCCGTGATGTCGTCCGAAAGAGCCTGGCCACCCTTCACGGTGAACTTGCCGGTGTTGAACTTGAGCGCGCGGACGGTGGTGACGATGACGGCGACATCGGGAGCCAGTCCCGATGCGCGGCACTTGAGGTTGAAGAACTTCTCGGCACCGATGTCGGATCCGAACCCGGCCTCGGTGACGAGGTAGTCACCACCGCGGATACCCACCTGATCGGCAACGATCGACGAGTTGCCGTGGGCGATGTTTGCGAACGGACCGGTGTGGATCAGCGCTGGTGTTCCCTCGAGCGTCTGGAGGAGGTTGGGGTTGAGGGCGTCCTTCAAGAGCACGGCCATCGCGCCCGCACCTTGCACATCCTCTGCCGTGATCGGGGTGTTGTGTCTGTCGAACCCGACCACGATCCGCCCGAGCCGCTCACGCAGGTCATGCAGGCTCGTCGCCATACCGAGTACGGCCATGAGTTCGGAGGCCGCGGTGATGTCGAAACCCGTCTCTCTCGGTATCCCGTCGAGACTGGTTCCGAGCCCGACGACGATGTTGCGCAACGCCCGGTCGTTGACATCCATGACCCTGCGCCATGTGACCCGCTTGATGCCGATCGACAGCTGGTTGCCCTGGTAGATGTGGTTGTCGATGAGCGCGGCGAGCATGTTGTTCGCCGCCGTCACGGCATGGAAATCTCCGGTGAGATGCAGGTTCATCTCCTCCATCGGGATCACCTGCGAGTATCCACCGCCTGCAGCACCTCCCTTGATCCCGAAGGTCGGACCGAGCGACGGTTGGCGGAGCGTCAGGATCGCCTGCTTGCCGAGTCGTTTGAACCCTTGCGCGAGGCCGACGGACACGGTCGTCTTGCCTTCGCCGAACGGTGTCGGATTGGTTCCCGTCACGAGAACGTACTTGGCTCTTGGGGCACCCATCGAGTCGAGTGCAGCGAGCCGGATCTTCGCAAGACCCGTGCCACGCTGTTCAACCTGGTCCGCCGGGACACCCATGTCTGCGGCGACATCAAGGATCGGACGAGGCTCGACCGACCTAGCAATCTCAAGATCTGTTGGCATGCCACGACCCTAACTATGTCCGTCGCA
>CAZDIQ010000184.1:0-1939 GCA_964505525.1 uncultured Acidimicrobiaceae bacterium
CCAGAGATGACATCCGGGAAGGCTTCTACACCCCCCGATATCCCCTGTTTCTTGCTTCGGCGAGGCTGTCGGGGCCGAAGCCTTGGAGGAGCTTGCGTGACATGAGGTCTTCCTCCTGGACGCGTTTGCTCAGCATTTCGAACTGGTCGTCGTCGTCGCAGTCGTAGAGGCACATGTCGTCGCGTGTGCCGATGAAGCGGTGGTCTTCGAATCGGGAGAGTCTGGCCATGACGCCACCTCGGAGTCTCAGGACGAGTAGGTGAACCTGAGCGTAGCTCCCGTGACCGACGGCGCGAGTTGTTTGAGGAGGAGATTGCCCTCGATGCCGCTGCCCTCGAAGGCAATGTCACTCTCGAACTCTGAGATCGTCGTTGTTTCGATTTCGTAGCCGGCATTTGGCAGCGCAGCCTCGTAGTACGCCACCACGGCATCGACGTCGCCTCCGACCGTGTACGAGACCTCGGTCAGGACCCTCGTACCGTCAATCATGGTCGCACCGATCGAGTACTGGGATGGCATCGGCCAGCTGGCCGGAACCGTGACCGGCATCTCCCCACGCCCGAACTCGAGGTCAGGAAGGCTCTCCGCTGGCGGGAGCTCGGCGCTTGGCGAATCCGATCCACCGCAGGCAACAGCGAGGATCGCGATGGCCATCGCCACCACCACGATCATTCTTCTTGAAGTGCTCGTCGACATCAATCCTCCGGCTGTGTCAAGCGATGAAATCATATGGGCACACCCCGAATACTGGCGTCCCGTATGCGCGCCCTACTCAGCCTCCTCAGCGATCGCACCGATCGCCTGCAGATAGGCGGCCTGATACTCGAGCACCGCAAAGATCTGGTCGGGTTCGTACGGATGCCCGCCTGCAAGTGCCTGCTCCTGGACGTACTGCGCCGATGCGTTGCTTCCGACGATCGCTGCCCCTTCGGCCTCCCAAAGGTGCGGTTGCTGGAGATAATGGAGTTCCCACTCGAGAATCCGGCGGACGTCGCTCTTCTTCAGACCGTGGCGGTCCTCACCAAGGGACTCCCATACGAACTCGATCGAATCCTCCACACCGTAGATCGCCTCGCGGTGTCGCATGCGTTTGGACTCCTGCCAGAACACCGCCACACCGAAGGCAAGAACGACCGCCATGAGAACAGAAAAGAAGAGTGGAGCGCTCATTGGTAACAGGCTACTGCGTCGCGGATATCGCTGTCCGAATGGTAGTTTCCGACCCTCACCCGATGGGAGACCATGAGCTTCACAACGATGTCGACCTTCTTCGCGATCGCGACGTTGTTTGCCAATGTTGCGACGGTCGGCTTGATCATCGTCGGGGTCGCAGGGAGGAAGCCGGGACGAAGCCCGTACGAATTCCTCAGGGGCGCAACGCTGTGGCTCGCAGCCGGTGTGGCGACCGCAGCCATGCTCGGGAGCCTGTATCTGTCCGAGATCGCACACCTGATCCCATGCCGCTACTGCTGGTTCCAACGAATCGCCATGTACCCCCTCGCCATCATCCTTTTGATCGCTGCGTTCAGAAAGGACGGATTCATCCGCATCTACGCAGCCACGCTTGCGACCATCGGGGCTGCGATCGCGATCTACCACCGCTTCATCGAGATCTATCCGAATCTCGATAGCGGATCGTGCTCGGCAGTCGGTCCGGCGTGCAGCACGGCGCTCATACTCAAGTTCGGTTTCGTATCGATTCCGTATATGTCGGCGAGTGCTTTCCTTCTGATCCTTACCCTGCTGTGGGCAGACAGGGTCAACGCCAAGATTCCACCAAGCGACGCGACGACAGCGGTCGACGCAGGGGTAGAAACAACATGACAACAAGACAGTCAACCGGATCCGGCAGCAAGACGGGTCTCATAATCGGCATCGTCGCTGGCCTCGTGGTGTTGGCGCTGATTCTCGCCGTCCTTCTGGGAAACGAGGAGATCGG
>CAZDIQ010000184.1:2039-3856 GCA_964505525.1 uncultured Acidimicrobiaceae bacterium
CTGGCGTCGATATCTATGCAGTGGCCACATCGATGAACTCGGCGCAGGGCAACTACCCGCCCTCAGCCTGGCTCAAGCGGGAAGGGTGGACCGCCCCGGTCATCCGGGACGACAAGGACAGCTCCGTCCTGCGTGCCTATGGATCGGGTGGATTCCCATACTGGGTGTTCGTGAACGCCGACGGCAGCGTGGCCCTGAGGACCTCTGGTGAACTCCAGATCGCCCAACTCGAGACGATCCTCAACGGACTCGAACAGTAGGTCATCATCGCTGAGACGTCATTCTCGGGTAACGGCTTCACCGTTTCTCGCGTCGTCGTAGGTCCGATCGACAACAACGTCTACCTGATCCGGGACGACGCGACCGGATCGGGAGTGATCGTCGATGCTGCCGATGACCCCGAATCGATCGTTGCTCTTGCCGAGGGGACCGAGGTCGAGCGGATCCTGACGACGCACGGTCATTGGGACCACCATCAGTCTGTCCCTGCCGTGCCGACGAGGTTGGGTGTCCCTGCGGGGATCCATCCGGCAGACGTCGCGTTGGCGGACAAACCGTTCGACTTCGACCTCACCGAGGGCTCGTTTGCCATCGGGACCACGACAGCCACGGTTCTCCACACCCCGGGTCACACGCCCGGGTCGGTGTGCATACTCCTCGACGGAGTCGTCCTCACGGGTGACACGCTGTTCCCCGGCGGTCCTGGTGCAACCCGCTTCGATCACAGCGATTTCTCCACGATCATCGCGTCGATCGAGACGAAACTGTTCACCCTCGATGACGGTACGGTCGTGCTCCCCGGGCATGGTGCGTCAACGACCATCGGCGTCGAGCGCCCACAACTCCCGGAATGGATCGACCGCGGCTGGTAACGAGGAGAAGACATGGAACTCGGACTGTTCATCGAACCCCAGTGCGGCGGCTCGTACGACCGTCTCCTCGAACTCGCTCTGTGGGCGGAGAACAAGGGTCTGGATGCGTTCGCACGGTCCGATCACTACCTCAACCAGGAAGAGTCGGCCCAGGCATCCGATGCCCTGGTCTCATTCGGTGGGCTCGCCAGGGACACGAACCGCATCCGCCTCGTGTCGCTCGTGTCCCCCATCACTTTCCGCCACCCCGCCGTCATGGCGAAGTCGGCCACGACCATCGATGAGATGTCCGGTGGCCGGTTCAGCCTTGGTGTCGGCAGCGGATGGATGCAGGCCGAGCACGATGCATTCGACCTCGACCTGCCACCAATGAAGGAACGATTCGATCGCTTGGAGGAGGCGCTCGAAGTCATCACCACGATCGTCGCCGGTGGAGGCAAGGTCACGGGTACCCACTACTCGCTCGACGCCGAGAAGGTCCTCCCCAAGGGATCCGCCGGACTCGGGATCGTCGTTGGAGGTGGTGGCATGAACAAGACGCCACGTCTCGCGGGTACCTATGCCACCGAATACAACATGTTCGTCACCGAGCGCGACACCTTCGACCAGCGGATGGAAGGGATGCGTCGAGCGGCCGAGCAGGCACGTCGGAACCCAGATGACATCCTCATCTCGTTCGCTGGCCCCGCGTTCGTCTACGAGACCGACGATGAACATCGAGAAGCGCTCACCACGCGCGGAGCCAAACGCGACATGTCCCCTGACGACTACGCCACGTTCCTTGACGCCCGATCGGTCCCCCACGGAACCGCCGAAAGCGCCGGGCGAGCGATCGAACAGATGGCATCGTGGGGCGTCGGCCGCTACTACGTCCAGGACTACGTCCCCCTCGACGACGTCGACCTCACCGCCATGGACCGCATCTTCAGCGCCCTGAGAGTCTGA